>NZ_WXYH01000337.1:0-51516 GCF_009872365.1 Rhodococcus sp. T7 | reverse complement strand
CGCCGAACGCTGCGTCCAACAACACAACCCACCCTGAACAGCAGAAATGACGCCCACACAAACCTCAGGAGCGCCACATACGTTCGATTCGGGGGATTCGACAAACATGGGGGTCGGGGTGGATGCTGGGGCGATCATCGCGTTTCTGGCCGAGTTGCCGGAACTCGATCGGGATATCGACGATGCGATGCGCATCGATGTACTCCGCGCACTGGAAGAAGTGAAGGCCGCCTGCGCCGGCGTGCAGGCCCGGGTGACCGCAGACCTCGACGCCTCCATCCGAGCTGAACGAGCCAACCGCAATGTGCCGCTGCCGCAGCGAGGGCGCGGCATCGCCAACCAGGTGGCGCTGGCACGACGGGACTCACCATTTCGCGGTGGTCGCCACCTCGGCATGGCCACCGCGCTCGCCCACGAGATGCCCTGCACTTTGGCGCTGCTCGAACGCGGGTTGCTCAGCGAATGGCGAGCGACAATCCTGGTCCGCGAAACGGCATGCCTGACCCGGGACGATCGCACGGCACTCGATTACCTGCTGTGCGGTGACGCGGCCACACTGGACGGGCTCGGCGACGGGGCGGTGTGCGCGAAAGTCCGCGCGGCCGCCGCAGAGGTCGACGCCGAGGCTGTGGTGCGACGGGCCCGCAAAGCCGTGTCGGATCGGCGGGTCACCTCCCGTCCGGCCCCGGACACCATGGCCTACGTCAGCGCCCTGCTGCCGGTCGCGGAAGGCGTGGCAGTGCACGCCACCCTCGCACGTGACGCCGATTCGATTCTCGCTGCCGGCGACGAACGCACGCGGTCGCAGATCATGGCCGATCTCCTCGTGTCCCGGGTCACGGGCACGCACCACACGGCGACGACACCGCCGATCACCGTGAACCTGGTGATCTCCGACCGTGCCCTCCTCGACAGCGGATCCGAACCCGCCTACGTGCAGGGATACGGTCCCGTTCCCGCCGAACTGGCGGGGCACTGGATTTCCGAGGCAGTCCAGGCCGCGATCGATCCGGCCACCGGGAATGCGACGCGGGTGAACCTGCGCCGTCTGTACGCCAACCCGCAGTCGGGAGCGCTGACCGCGACTGAGTCCCAGGCCCGCTGCTTCCCCGCCGGGTTGGCGAGGCTGATCGATCTACGCGATCGCACCTGCCGGACACCGTGGTGCGATGCCCCGATCCGGCACCACGACCACATCCGACCCCGCGAATCCGAGGGTCCGACCACCGCGCACAACGGCGCCGGGCTGTGTGCAGCCTGCAACTACGCTAAACAAGGCGCAGGATGGCACGCCACCCCTCGCCAGCGGCCCGGAGGACTGCACCAGATCGAGGTCTACACCCCCACCGGACACCGGTACCGGTCGACGGCACCACCACTACCGAAACCATTGCCATTCCGCGAAGTTCAGACCGACTCACCCGTCGAGCGCATCCTCATCGAATTCCTCAACGCAGCCTGAACATTGCAGCGCCGCGCACTAGACCGAGTGACACACCCGTGCGGTAGCATCTCCGCACGCGGCCGAGGGGGTCCTGTCGAGCACTGGGGGGATGGGAATGAGCAAAACACTGCGTCTGGAGGATGACGCAATCGAGAAGTGTGTCGGTGTCTGCGACGAGATGCTCGAGCAATTGGACGATGCACTGAAGAAGGCAAGTCGGCTCGATAGAGTCTCGGGATTTGGGGGATTCACGTCCGCCGTCGAGCTGCAAGATGGATACCAGCAGAAGTTCTCAGGGGGCGAGGGCTCAGGGTCGTTCACAGAACGCTTGAATCAGTTCCGTCTCGCGATCGAGCTCATGAGGCAGACATTCGCCGAAGGCGGACAGGCCTTCGGCGACGCCGACAGTGCAATCCGGCAAGCGCTTGGTTCGATCCAAGGAGGTCTTGAATGACGCGTCGCTCAAGCCTCCGGTCTCTTATTGCACTTACGACCGTCATCCTCGCTGGATGCAGCACTGAGCAGATAGACGGGCAATCGAATCCTGAGTCGACCCCCGCGTCGAGCGCTGTCCGCCTTCCACGGCATGTGGATCACTCGGATCGACCGCAGGTTCATTTTGACCCATGCCTCGATATTCCCGACTCAGCAATTGTGGAAGCCGGATTCGACCCGGCGAGCGAAGAGAACGCCGACTTCACGCCTGATGAATACACCTTCCTCGGATGCACGTATGACACACCGCAACGGCTCTACGGGTTGAACGTACTTTCCGGGAACATTTCGTTCGAAGAAGAGCGCCAGAAGGTGCAAACAACCCAGAAGAACACAAGACCGATCGAGATCAACGGTCGACCCGCACTACTTGAATTCGACTCCGGTAAGCCGGATGTATGTGCGATATCCATGGAAACGTCGTCCGGTTTCGTGATTATCGACCGCAACCTTTTCAAGGGAACGGGAGCACATACTCCCGAATCCGAATGGTGCGCCGGATTGGAAGACACCGCCCGAATCTTCGAGCGCTACATTCCGAAGGAGGGCTAAGCCGTGCCGCCCAACGATGTTGTGTCCGCGATCCTCGACTCGATAAGTCCGAATGGCGCAGGCGAGCAACGCCGCGCAGGCCTGCAGAACTCGGCGGACAAGCTGACCGCAGGATCGGGAACAGACGACCCGTATATCCGGACCATGGAGAGTTTCCACGGTATGGATCACGAAGAGATGTACGCAAAAGTCCAAACCATGGTGCCCGACGCCATCGGTGAACTCGCCCAAGCCTGCCACAGCATCTCGAATTCGCTTCCTCTTGCATTCGGCTTCGCGATTCTTCGTAACACGATTTCCGAACGTTGGGAGGGTGCCGCGGCGGACGCCGCGGCACAGGCGACCGAGAAACTCGCTGCAACGAGTGGTCAGTTGACATCGAGTATCGCGGCAATCGCCGTCAAGCTCGACATCCTGAGCAGTGCGGCTGCGGAGGTGAAAGCCTCTGTGCCTCAGCCGGCTAGTACCGAAGGTGTCCTGTCTCAACTCCCGCTGAGTCCGCTCGCGGCCGAAAGGTCCGAGACCGAGAGGGAAGCTGCACGTCTCGAGGCGGTTCGGAGGTTGGAAGCGATCTACGTGCCGAACTACCGGGATGTCGGCACGAACGTCCCGCAGTTGCCGGAGCCCTACACCCCATCTGGCGACGGTTCCGGCTCCGGTGGCGTGCCGAGTACGTACGGAACGGTGCCACAGGGTTCGAACCCCTGGAGCGCATCCGACAGCAATACCTCCACTGCGTCGGGGAATGGCGATACGTCTGTGAACGGCGAGACCCTCGGGGACGCGGAGTCCGCGGGGGATGATGCGTCGACCACGTCTGCAGCGAATGCCGGAGCCGCTGCCAATCAGGCCGCCGCAAATCAGGGCGCCGGTGCCAACGCCGGATCCGGTTCGGCCGCACAGACTGCGGCTGCGAATGCGCAGAACGCTGCTGGTGCGGGTTCGCAGGGCAGCGGCACGGGCGGCGCGGGTTATGGCGGGGTCGGCGGTAGTGGGAGGTCCGGTGCCGGCGGCTCGGGCGTCGGAGGTTCGGCGCCGAGCACGCGCAGGAAGAACGACAAACGCGACTCCGAGTCCAACTCAGGCGGTGTGGTTCCAGGTGGTCCGATCCCTTCGGGTGGTGCCGCAGCAGGGGCCGGCGCGGCTGCCGCTGCCGCAGCGGCGACACCGGTGAAGCCGAGCATGAGCCGTCCTGGAATGGGTATGGCACCCGGCATGATGGGTTCGCCCGGCCGGGCAGGCGGACATGGGGAGGGTGACACGGAGCATCAGACGCCGAGCTACCTCATCACCGTCGACAACGGTAACGAACTGATCGGCAAACTCGACCCCGTGGCACCGCCGGTGATCGGCGCATGAACTGGCGGCTGACGTCAGCCCAATTCATGTTCCTTTGGGAGGCAACCGATCTCGACCGGATGCCGTACCCACTGAAGTACCGGTCCGCGGCCGCGACGGAAGACCGGTATGCGATCCAGCAACGTGAACTGGAGCAGTGGCGTTCCACGCTCGACGAGCCGAAACTGGTCGCGGCGATCCAGGCGCTGCGGTACCCGCAAGTGTCGGTCACGGTGCTCGCCCCCTCCCCCGAACTCGACTCCGGGATTCGGCGGAGGGGCAGCATCCGTGGCCGGCTCGCCGTCGTCGCCGAACAACTCCGCGGCGAACCGGGCCGCGGCGACATCCGGATCGACGCGGGCGCCGAGAACGTCGACGGGTTCACCGCCCGACTTCTGGACGACCTGCCCGACTGCGCTCCCGGACGAACCGCGTCGCTGACCGCGCACCCCGACGACGTCCAGAACCGAGGCATCGGCACTTCTGTCCTGCAGAATGCCCGAGCCTCCGACGGCGCTCGTCTGCGAGCGATCGTCGGCCGCCCGCGGACCGGGATCGGGTACATCTGCATCCGCGGTGCGCGCAGCGGACTCGACGAGCCGGTTCTGGGTGAACTGACCTGGATCGACGTGGAATCGGATGGCCGCTACCTCTACCACCAGGACGACCGTGTTCACCTGCGGTCGGCGACGGTCCGGATGGTTCGCGACGAGCTGTCGACACGAGTGGCTGCGGCCCTTGCCAACACCTCTGCCAACCCTTCGCCGACCCGCGGCTGAGCGTTACCCTTGTCCCATGACCGATCGGGACAGGGACGGGACGGGCAAGCCGCTCAATGCACGCCCCCGCGACGAGCTCGGCCGGCCCCTGCCCCACGACGCCGAGGGTGTGCCGCGCGTCCCCGACGACCTGCGGTTACCGCCCGACGAGGCGATCACCGAGGCTCAGCGGCTATTCGACCACGGCATGCCGTTCCACGCCCACGAAATCCTCGAGGGAACGTGGAAGATCGCCCCCGAGGACGAGCGGGAACTGTGGCAGGGGCTCGCGCAGCTCGCGGTGGGGCTCACCCACCTGATGCGGGGCAACAAGACCGGTGCGCGGTCGCTGCTGCGCCAGGGCCACGACCGGATCCGGCATTACGAGGTGGAGGCGCCACACGGCCTCGACATCGCCGGCCTCCTGACGTGGTCGGAACACCTGACGGACGAGATCGATCGCGTCGACCCGTTGCCGGCGACGCCCGTACCCCGATTGAGAATCCCCTGATGACTCTGCTTCCCATGTTCCCGCTGGGCTCGACGATGCTGCCCGGGCAGCAGCTCCCCCTCCACGTCTTCGAACCCCGCTACCAAGAACTGGTCCGCGACTGCCTGGACGCACCGGACGGTCCCCGGTTCGGGGTGGTCCTCATTGCCCGCGGCAAAGAGGTGGGCGGCGGCGACGTGCGCCACGATGTGGGCACGATCGCGCGGATCGAGTCCCACGCGTCGATCGGCGACGGCCGGTACGAGTTGTTCTGCCGCACCGAGGAACGCATCAAGGTGTCGAAGTGGTTGCCGGACAATCCGTATCCGATCGCCGAGGTGGATGTGTGGCCGGATGAGAACACCGGCACCCAGACGGCGGATTACGAATTCCCGTCGCTGATCGAGAGACTCGAATTCCTGTACGGCCTCCTCCGCCGTCTCGCGACGGAGACGGGAAACGTCCCGCCCGACGTTCCGGTCATCGGCGGGTTCCGCGGGTCGCTCGGTACGAGGCTGTACGAGATCGCCACCTACATTCCGATGGGTGACGCCGACCGCCTGCAGATTCTCGCGGCGGCCGGCGCGGACGAGCGCCTGCGGGAGGTGTCCGAGGCGATCGAGAACGCCATCGAAATGGTCCAGTTCCGGCTGATGTGACCTAGCCCTCCCCGGGGTTGGTCAAGAGCACTCCGGGAAGGGTGTAGTGTTGTCAATGCAACGCGGGGTGGAGCAGCTCGGTAGCTCGCTGGGCTCATAACCCAGAGGTCGCAGGTTCAAATCCTGTCCCCGCTACCAAGTGGAAACGGCTCCGGAGATTCAATTCTCCGGGGCCGTTTTCGTTGTCCCCACATCCTCCTGGGCTAGAACGTATTCTCGTACGTGAGGCCTCAGGAGGGACCGTGCAGCTCGCCGACGTCGATCTCTACAACCCGGACACCTTCGTGCAGGGCGTGCCCCACGAGATGTTTGCCACGTTGCGGCGGGAGGCCCCCGTCTACCGGCATCTCGACGACCGCGGCGACCCCTTCTGGTGCGTCACCCGGCACTCCGACATCGTGACGGTGAACCGGGACGCCGAGACGTATTCGTCGTGGCGGGGCGCCACCTACATCGACGATCTGGCCCCCGACGACCTGGCGGGCCAGCAGTTGATGATGCTGAATATGGATCCACCGGACCACACGGCGCTGCGGAAGATCGTCAGCAAGGGCTTCACGCCCCGCCGCATCGGTCAGCTGCACAAAATTCTCGCGCAGCGCGCCACGAGCATCGTCGACGCGGTGATCGAGCGCGGCGAGTGCGACTTCGTCGTCGACGTCGCGTCCGAACTGCCGCTGCAGGCGATCGCCGATTTCCTGGGCGTGCCCCAGGAGGACCGCAAGCTGATCTTCGACCTGACGAATCAGATGATCGGCTCGTCCGATCCCGAATTCCACCTCGAGGAAGGTCAGGAACGCGCGGCGGCCGGCCAGATGTTCGCCTACAGCCTCGCGATGTTCGAGGACCGCAAGCGGCACCCGCGCGACGACATCGCGACCGCTCTCATCCAGGCCGACGTGCACGGCGAGAAGCTCGGCGAACTCGATTTCAACATGTTCTTCATGCTGCTCGCGGTCGCAGGCAACGAGACCACCCGCAACGCCATCTCGCACACCCAGCTGGCGCTGATGGAGCATCCCGAGGAGCGCCGCAAGGTGCTCGAGGATCCGTCGAAGCTCGACGCCCTGATCGAGGAGGGGTTGCGGTGGGCCACACCGGTGATGCAGTTCCGCCGGACCGCGACCAGGGACACGGTGCTGCACGACGTCGAGATCGCCGAGGGCGACCGCGTGGTCATCTGGCACATGTCGGGGAACCGTGACGAGGCGGTGTTCGACGATCCGTATACGTTCGACATCGACCGGCCCACCGGCCACTTCTCGCAGCACATCGCGTTCGGCGGCGGCGGTCACCATTTCTGCCTCGGCGCCAACCTCGCTCGCGCCGAAATGAAGGTGATGCTGAGTGAGATTCTGCGTCGGATGCCCGACATGGAGCAGACGGCGCCTGCCCAGCGGCTGCGATCCAACTTCATCAACGGGCTGAAGCACCTTCCGGTGACGTTCACACCGTCGTCCCTCTGAGCGGAGCGCCGTCTTTTCTGACAGCCTGGTCGGGTGAGCAACGTCGACGCAGTGGTCATCGGATCCGGTCCCAACGGGCTCGTCGCGGCCGCGACACTCGCCGATGCGGGCTGGGATGTCGCGGTCGTGGAGGCGCAGCCGACACCCGGCGGTGCGGTGAGGTCTGCCGAACTCGTCCCCGGCTTCACGTCGGACCTGTTCAGCGCGTTCTATCCCCTGTCGACCGTGTCCCCCGCAATCCGCGGGCTGGACCTCGAATCGCACGGGCTGCGGTGGAGTCGCGCGCCTCACGCGGTCGGGCACGCCCGCTCGACCTCCGACGAGGACGCGCCGGTGATTCATCCCGACCCGGCTGACACGGCCGCCGACCTCGAACGCAGGCAACCCGGAGACGGCGTCGCGTGGACGGCGCTGGTCGAGCAGTGGCACCACATCAAGGAACCGCTGCTGAGCACCCTGTTCAGCCCCTTCCCACCGGTGCGCGGCCCGAGCGCCCTGTTGCGCAGACTGGGCACCGCCGAGTCGCTGAGGGTGGCCCGATTCCTGCTCCTGCCTGCGCGGCGGATGGCGCACGAACTGTTCCGCGGCGAGGCGGCACGACTCCTGTTGCTGGGCACGCGATGCACGCCGACACGCCTCCGGACGCACCGGGCAGCGGCGTCATGGGGTACATCCTGACAATGCTCGCCCAGGGCGGCGGGTACCCGGTCCCGGTGGGCGGCGCCGGCGAGTTGTCGGCCGCGATGGTACGCCGGGCCGAGCACGCGGGCGCACATTTCCATTACGGCGACGCGGTGACCGGGATCGAGGTTCGGTCGGGTCGCGCCGTCGGCGTGCGGACAGCGTCGGGTGCGCGCTACACGGCACGCCGGGCGGTGATCGCCGACGTCTCGGCACCCGCGCTGTACGGGTCGCTGCTTCCGGACCACGCCGTCCCCGCCCGCGTGCGCGCCGACCTCGAGCATTTCGAGTGGGACACGCCGGTATTGAAGGTCAATTACGCCTTGTCGCAGAAGATTCCGTGGCGTTCGCCCAGCCTGGGCGGTGCGGGGACCGTCCACCTGGGCGCCGACGACAACGGCCTCGTCCGCTGGATGGCCGACCTGACCACCGGCACCGTCCCGACCAGCCCGTTCCTGCTGTTCGGGCAGATGACGACCGCCGATCCCAGCAGGTCACCGGAGGGCACCGAAAGCGCCTGGGCATATACACATCTGCCGCGCGACATCACCGACAACGCGTCCGCCGATCTGCTGGCCGCGCGGGTCGACGACGTCCTCGAGGCGCACGCACCGGGTTTCGCGGAGCGGGTCGTCGGGCGCGTCGTCCAGCGCCCGTCGGACCTCGAGGCGGCCGACGCGAATCTGGTGGGCGGCGCCGTCAACGGAGGGACTGCGCAACTCCATCAGCAGTTGGTCTTCCGGCCGGGGCCCGGCATCTCCCGCTCGGAAACCCCCGTTCAGGGCCTGTACCTGGGCAGCGCCTCGGCGCACCCGGGTGGCGGTGTGCACGGGGTGTCGGGCCTGAATGCCGCCCGCGCCGCGCTCGGCGAGGACGGACCCCGCGGATGGCTGCGGCGGCGCACCTCCCGCGCCGTGATCGACCTGTTGTCGAAGGGACCGATCCCCTAATTTTCCGCTTGTCGGGGTACCTCACCGTGCGATGATCTGAGTCGTCGAATTCGGACCACGAAGGGGCATCATGCAGCATCGAGAATCGTCCTTCGCCGGCGTCGGTGGAATTCCCATCGTCTACGACGTGTGGCTCCCCGAGCGGCGCCCGCGGGGCGTGCTGGTGCTGTGCCACGGCTTCGGCGAGCACGCCCGACGCTACGACCACGTGATCGAGCGACTCGGCGAACTCGACCTCGCGATCTACGCGCCCGACCACCGCGGACACGGGCGGTCGGGCGGCAAACGGGTCCATCTGAAGGACTGGCGCGAATTCACCGACGACCTGCACCAGTTGTTCGGCATCGCGTCGACGGACTGGCCGGGCACCGACCGGTTCCTCCTCGGCCACAGCATGGGCGGTTCCATCGCACTGACGTACGCCCTCGACCACCAGCAGGATCTGAAGGCACTCATGCTGTCCGGACCCGCGGTCGACGTGACGAGCGGAACACCGCGCGTGGTGGTCGAGATCGGCAAGCTGGTGGGCCGCTTCCTCCCCGGAGTGCCCGTCGAGTCGCTCGACGCGAAGCTGGTGTCCCGCGATCCGGCGGTCGTGGCGGCCTACGAGGCGGATCCCCTCGTCCACCACGGGAAAGTGCCCGCGGGGATTGCGCGCGGAATGATTCTGGCTGCCGAACATCTGCCGGAGCGCCTGCCGTCGTTGAAAGTTCCCCTGCTGCTCCAGCACGGCCGGGACGACGGGCTCGCGAGCGTGCACGGCACGGAACTCATCGCGGAGTACGCCGGATCGGAGGATCTCACGGTGGAGATCTACGAAAACCTGTTCCACGAGGTGTTCAACGAACCGGAGAACGAGGAGGTACTCGACGATCTCGTCGAGTGGTTGCGGCCGCGCGTTCAGGCCTGACTCCGCCGGGGGATTCTGCACCCCCGGACGAGGGATGCCAGGATGGGCTGATGAAACGTCACGTCACCGCCACTCTGGACATCGAGGTCACCGACGCCACCAGTCTCGAATTCAAGATCGCGGTGGCCAGGACCCCCGGTTCGGAGCTGTCGGAGTCGCTGACGTTCACCCTCGACGGCAATCCGGTCGAGGCACGAGAGATGGTGGCGGAGCACGGCACTCGCGTCCACCTGCTGGACAGCCCCCGCGGCTCGCTGCACGTCGAGTACGCGGCTTCGGTTGTGGGCAAGGCCGATCCGCCTCCCGTCACCGACTACGACCTCTCGAAGTATCTGCGCCCGAGCCGATATGCCGAGGCGGACAAGTTCTTCGGTTTCACCGGCGGGGAGTTCAACCTGTCCAAGCCGCACCCGGAACTGCTGCAGGACATCACCACGTGGGTGGGGTCGCGGCTGCTGTACCAGGCGGGGTCGAGCAGATCCACCGACAGTGCCGTCGACACGATGCTGTCCGGGGCCGGGGTGTGCCGTGACTTCGCCCACCTCACGGTGGCACTCTTGCGGGCCGTCACCATCCCGGCACGACTGGCAGCGGTGTATGCGCCGGGGTGCGATCCGATGGACTTCCACGCCGTCGTCGAGGCGTTCGTCGATTCCGAGTGGCGGGTGGTCGACGCCACCCGACTGGCCCCGCGTTCGGCACTGCTGCGGATCGCGACGGGGCGCGACGCCGCGGACACCGCGTTCCTGGACAATCACGGCGGGGCGATCACGCTCGAGAACACGGTGGTGACCGCCGTCGTCGACGGCGAGTTCCCGTCCGACGACTACGCGACACCCACCTCGTTGACGTGACGAATCAGGTTGTTTCCGTAAGCCTTTCGGTGAGCACGCCCAACTGAATCTTCTTGGCGTCGGCGTGCACCTCGCGGCCGGCATCGGTAACGTCGACGAAGACGCCCCGCCGGTCCGCCTCGCACAGCGCCCTGGCGACCAGGCCCGCCTTTTCCAGCCGGGCCACACTCCGGGACAGCGCGCTGGGGCTGAGGTACATCTCGGCCGCCAGGTCCTGCATCCGTGGCCGGTCGCACGTGGCGTCCATCAGTCGGTCGAGCGTCTCGAAGTCGCTCATGCTCAGGCCGTGCGCGTGTTGCATCTCACGATCCAACTCGCAGGCGATCGAGTTGTATCTGCTCGCGAGCAGCCGCCACGTGTCGCGCAGGTCCGCTTCTGAGCTCATGATCCGCACCCTAGCGCGCGCACGAAAAACGTGCAAGCGAATTAAATGCAAACGAAATTAGTGCTTGCGCATTGATTGCACGTGCATCTACATTCTCCCTGTGACTATCAGCGACGCCACCCCGGACCTCGCCACCTCGTCGGGCGCCACCACCGCCCCGCCGACCGACCAGGCCTGGACTCCCCGCCTCTGGGGCGTCCTGGCCGTGCTGTGCCTCGTGATGTTTCTCGACGGTCTCGACGTCTCGATGGTGGGTGTTGCACTGCCCTCCATCGGAACCGAACTGGGGCTGTCGACCACCTCGCTGCAATGGATCATCAACGGATACGTCCTCGGATTCGGTGGTCTGCTGCTGCTGGGCGGACGCACCGCCGACCTCCTCGGACGCCGCCGCGTCTTCCTGATCGCGCTGACCGTGTTCGCGATCGCGTCCCTGGTCGGCGGACTCGTCGACGACGGCACGCTGCTCATCGCGAGCCGCTTCGTGAAAGGACTCGCCGCCGCGTTCACCGCGCCGACCGCGATGTCGATCCTCACCACCACGTTCAAGGAGGGGCCCGCCCGCAACCGGGCGTTGTCGATCTTCTCCGTCTTCGGAGCCAGCGGCTATTCGTCCGGCCTGATCCTGGGCGGGCTGCTGACCAGTGCCGGGTGGCGCTGGACGTTCCTGATGCCGGTGCCGTTCGCGGTGCTCGCCCTGGCCGCAGGCGCCGTCCTGATCCCCCGCGACCGTGCCGCCGACACCGGTGGCCACGACATCGTCGGAGCCGCGACGCTGGTGTCGGGCATGTTGCTCGCCGTCTACACCGTCGTGTCGGCGCCGGCCCGCGGCTGGGCCGATCCGCTCACGCTGGGATCGTTCGCACTGGCCGCTGCCCTGCTGGCGTCGTTCTTCGTCGTGGAGAACCGGGTGGCGCACCCGCTCGTTCGGCTGAGCATTCTGCGGGTCGGCTCGATCGTGCGGGCCAACCTCAGCATCGTCGCACTTTTCGGCTCCTACCTGAGCTTCCAGTTCATGATGACGATCTTCCTGCAGTCGGTGCTCGGATGGTCGCCGCTGGAGATGGCGCTGGGCCTCCTCCCCGCGGGCATCATCGTGGCCTTCGGGTCGCCGTTCGTCGGCCGCCTGATCGACGCGTTCGGCACCGCCCGGATGATCATCGCGGCACTCACCTCGCTGAGCCTCGGCTACCTGTGGTTCCTCTTCGCCGGGAGCGATCAGCCGAACTACACGGTCGCGATCCTGCCGAGCGTGATGCTGCTGGGCGTCGGCTTCGCGCTGGGCTTCACGTCGATCATGGCCCAGGCCACGTCGGGTGTCGACGACTCCGAGCAGGGGTTGGCGTCGGGACTCGTGCAGACGTCCGCGCAGGTCGGTGCCGCGCTCGTGCTGGCACTGACCACCGCGCTCGTCACCGCAGGCTCGCACACCGCCACCGGCATCAGCGGCGCCGGGTTCCACCAGTTCCACTCCGGCCTCGTGCTCGTCACGGGAGTCGCGCTGCTGGGACTGCTGATCACGGTGTCACCGCTGCTGCGCCGGGTGCTCAACCCCGCGTAGCTCAGGCCGAGTGCCGCTTCGACTCCGTGAGTGCGCGGGACGCGAAGTCGACGGTGAGCCCGATGATCGTGCGGCTTTCCCGCAGCACCTTGCCGATCACCGGGAACGCGTGGATCTGCCCACTCCAGATGTGGGTCTCGATCTGCCGGCCCTCCCGGTCGAACCGGTCGGTGAGGATCTCGACGTCGGGCCGCATGATCTCGTACTCGGCGGCGGTGAGGAAGACCGGCGGGAACAGTGCCGGATCCGCGTTCACGGGAGACTGGGCACCCGGAATCTGGTCGGGCCCGGCCAGCCAGCGGTCCTTCAGCTTCGCCACCTGCGACATCGGCAGGTACGCGTCGCGCTTCATGAAATCGGGGTCGTGATCCTCGAGGTCGAGGTTGAGCAGCGGCGAGTATCCGATGACGGCCGCGGGCCGGGTGATGCCCCGCAGTGCGGCGACTTCGGCGACCTTCATCGCGAGGTACCCGCCCGCCGAGTCCCCCGCGACGATCACGCGGGTGGGGTCGTCGCAGACCTTCAGCACCTCGGTGTAGGCGGTCATGGCGTCCACCAGCGACGCCCCGATCGCCCCCTTGGGAAGCTGCCGGTACTCGACCGACACGACGGGCGCACCCGACCGCGCGGCGAGCAGACCGCACAGCGCCCGGTGGGTGGCGAGCCCGCAGAACACGAATCCGCCGCCGTGGAAGTAGAGGATGGTGGCGCCGTCCATCGAGGTGACGGTGGGTCGCGGGTGGGTGATCTTCTCGCACGGCACCCCGCCGAGCGAGATCGCCTCGATGTCGAGCCCCTTCGGCTTGGGTAGCCGGTCGATGAGTTCGTCGAGGACCGCCAGCAGTTCGATGCCGCGGTCCGTCGTCGGCCAAATCGTGAACAGCGGTTTGACGAAAGCCCTGGCAAACCAGAACGTCATGCGCGCCCGCCGACTGACATCCCAGTGCCACACGATCGATCCTCGCGTTCGCATACTGCCCTCCGTTGTATCGGACGCTTGTCCAGCTCACTGGACACCCTAGGGCGATCCGGGTAGAAACGCACCCGCAACCCCCGAGACCTCACGCCACGGTAAGTCGAAGCCGCCCGTTACCGAGCGACTTCGACCGAATTTCCGTCCGATTACCGGAAGTTCACCGGCCGAGCCGCTGCTCCAGCCGAGCGATGATCTCCGTCGCCACCTGTGTCGGCGATCCACCCACGTCCACCACAATGGCGTCCTCGTCGGGCTCGATCGGCTCGAGCGTCGAAATCTGCGTGTCCAGCAACGACGGGGGCATGAAGTGATCCAGCCGGGCGGTCAGCCGTTCCCCGATCTGCACCCGCGACCCGGCGAGATGCACGAACACGACGTTGTCGCCGCGCAGGACGTCGCGGTAGCTGCGCTTGAGCGCGGAGCAGGTGATAACCCCGGGAAGACCGTTGTCGGTGTGGTCCCGGATCCATCCCGCGACGAGATCGAGCCACGGCCAGCGGTCCTCGTCGGTCAGCGGCTGCCCCGACGCCATCTTCGCGACATTCGCGGGCGGGTGGAGGGCGTCCCCCTCCTGCAGGTCCCAGCCCATCGCGCCGGCGATGATTCCCGCGACCGTCGACTTCCCGGACCCGGACACGCCCATCAGCACCAGGACGGGATCCGCGGTCTGCGGCGTGCGTCCTACGGGTTCGCGCGTACTCACGTGCATCTCACCAACCTCACTCGACATTCTCGACCCCCTTTAGATGAACACGCTCAGCGCCAGGACACCGGCCAGACCGGTGACGGAGATGATGCACTCCATCACCGTCCACGTCTTCAGGTTCTGCACCACCGTGACGCCGAGGTATTCCTTCACCAGCCAGAATCCCGCGTCGTTGACGTGCGACAGGAACAGCGAGCCGGAGCCGATCGCCAGCACCATCAGCGAAACGTGCGTGGACGTCAGCTCGGCGGCGACGGGCGCGAGGATGCCGGACGCGGTGACGGTCGCGACGGTGGCCGATCCGGTGGCGACCCGGATCAGCACGGCCACGAGCCAGGCGAGGAACAGAACCGGAAGGGCACTGCCCTTGATCGCTTCGGCGATCACGTCGGCGATGCCGGTGTCGATCAGGACCTGCTTGAATCCACCGCCTGCACCGACGATGAGGAGGATTCCGGCGATCGGGGGCAGCGAACTCTCCAGCGACGCCGCGATGGCCTTGCGGTCCATGCCACCGCCCCGGCCGAGGAGCAGCATCCCGGCGAGCACCGCGAGCGCGAGGGCCACGACGGGCGTTCCGAGGAAGTCGAGCAGCGCCTTCGCAGGCGACTCCGAGTCGGCGGCGACGACATCGGCGATTGCCTTGCCCAGCATCAGGACGACCGGGAGCAGGATGGCGCACAGGGTGGCCGCGAAGCTGGGGCGGCGACGCTCGGCGGCGGCTTCGGCGCCCACCCGCTCCTCGACGGTGACGTAGAGCTCGGGGACGGGCACGTCCACCCAACGGGCGGCCAGCTTGCTGAACAGCGGTCCGGCGACGATGACGGTGGGAATCGCGACGACGACGCCGAGCGCGAGGGTGAGTCCGAGGTTCGCATTGAGCGCCGCCACCGCGACCAGCGGCCCGGGGTGCGGCGGAACGAGACCGTGCATCGCCGACAGGCCCGCCAGGGTGGGGATCGCGATGCGCATCAGCGACAGCCCCGAACGGCGCGCGACGAGAATGATGACCGGCATCAGCAGCACGAGACCGATCTCGAAGAACATCGGCAGGCCGATCACCGCGCCGACCAGTGCCATCATCCAGGGCAACGTCCGCGGTCCGGCGCGCCCGACGAGGGTGTCGACGACTCGGTCGGCGCCACCCGAATCGGCGAGCAGCTTGCCGAACATGGCACCGAATCCGATCAGGATTCCGACGCTGCCCATCGTGGCGCCGAAGCCCTCGACGAACGATTTCACCGAGTCCGTGGCGCCGAGACCTGCGCCGATGCCAACGCCGACGGCGCCGATCGACAGCGCGAGGAACGGATGGAGTTTGAGCCAGGTGATCAGCGCGATGATGACGGCGACGCCGACGACGGCAGCCGTGATCAACTGCGCGTCGGTGCCGGCGCTGTCGGCCGCTGCGAGTAGTGACGCGGTACTCATTCTGTTGCTCCAGGGAGATCGGTGTTGGAATGACCGTTGTTCGTGACTCAGGTCACTCTGCCCTATAAACCATATGATTTCAAGGCCGATCTCCAATAAGTACTACTTAGAAGTCTGATCGGGCGCCAACGTGTGTTCAGCGGGGGCAAGCGTGGGACCATCGGCGGATGACCAACGCAGAGGGCGCCGAGTACCGGCAGTTGCACGAAACGGTGCTCGATCGGCTCGGCAGCGACATCGTGGCCGGAGTCCTGGCACCCGGCACCCGCATCTCCGCCGACGACGTGGTCACCCAGTACTCCGTCTCCCGCACCGTCGTCCGCGAGGTGGTCCGGGTTCTCGAATCCCTCGGACTCCTGGCCGTCCGTCGTCGTGTCGGGATCACCGTCCTCGGCGAGGAGCACTGGAATTCACTGGATCCGAGCGTGATTCGCTGGAAACTCGCCGGACCGCAGCGGTTCGAACAGCTTTCGAGCCTGAGCGAACTGCGGTCGGGCATCGAACCGCTCGCCGCGCGTCTCGCGGCGACACGGGCGACGCCGGAGCAGTGCGGGGCGCTCACGGCGGCCGTCATCGGAATGTCGTCGACGTCCCGTGCGGCGGACACGGACGCGTACCTGGCCCACGATTCCGACTTTCACCGCACCCTGCTGACCGCCTCCGGAAATCCCCTCCTGCGTGCGATGTCGCAGATCGTCGTGGAGGTGCTCGAGGGCCGCACCCGGCACTCGCTGATGCCGCATGTCGCGGAGACCGAAGCGATCCGCCTGCACGGCGTGGTGGCGTCGTCGATCCAGATGGGCGACGCCGACGCGGCGGAGGCGGCCATGCGCGCGATCGTCAGCGAATCCGCGACCGCCGTCGAGCAGATGAAGGACGACGAAGACACCCGCGAGTGAAATCCTCGCGGGTGTCCACGTCGTCGCGCTAAACGGTCTACACGACCGAATCGGAGTGCATGGCTTCGAGTTCCACGCCCTTCGTCTCCTTGACCCAGCGCAGCACGAAGACGAGTGACAGCACCGCGCACACGGCGTAGAAGCCGTACGAGATTCCGAGCGAGAAGTCCTTCATGGACGGGAACGTCACGGTGATCAGCCAGTTCGCCGCCCACTGGGCGCCCGCGGCGAGCGACAGCGCGGCGGCCCGGATGCGGTTGGGGAACGCCTCACCGAGCAGGACCCACACCACCGGGCCCCAGGACATTCCGAAGGCCACCACGAACAGGTTGGCGGCGACGAGCGCGATCGGGCCCTGCAGCCCGGTGAGCTGCGGCGTCGTGACACCGTTCACGACGGTGGTGGAGGCGGTTCCGAAGATGAACGCCATGGTCGCGAGCGTCACGGCCATGCCGGCGGAGCCGATGATGAGCAGCGGTCGACGGCCCACCCGGTCGATGTAGGCGATGGCGATGAGGGTGGTGGCGATGTTGACCACGGACGTGATGACCGTGATCTTCAGCGAGCTGCCCTCGTCGAAACCGACGGCCTGCCACAGGACACTCGAGTAGTAGAAGATCACGTTGATACCGACGAACTGCTGGAAGACCGAGAGTCCGATACCGATCCACACGATCGGCATCAGGCCGAATGCGGAGCCCTTCAGGTCGCGGATCGACGGCTGCGTCTCGCGGGCCAGCGTCGAACGGATGCTCTCGATCTTGAGGTCGAGGCCCTTCTCGCCGAGCAGGACCGCGAGGATGCCGCGGGCCTCGGCGATGCGCCCCTGAGCGATCAGGTAGCGGGGGGATTCGGGAATGGTCAGCGACAGCAGACCGTAGGCGAGTGCGGGCACACACATCGCGAGGAACATCCACCGCCACGCCTCGAGCCCGAACCAAAGTTCTTCCTGCGATCCGCCGGCGAGCGCGGCGAGGGCGTAGTCCACCAGGAGCGAGACGAAGATGCCGGTGACGATCGCGAGTTGCTGCAGCGACCCGAGACGTCCACGCACCCGGGCGGGCGAGATCTCGGCGATGTAGGCGGGTGCGATGACCGAGGCCAGGCCCACACCGATGCCGCCGACGATCCGGAACGTCACCAGCATCTCGACGTTGGTCGCGAATCCGGTGCCGATGGCGCTCAGGAGGAACATCACCGCAGCCGCCCGCATGGTGACGAGGCGACCGTAGCGGTCGGCGATCCGCCCGGCCAGCATCGCTCCTGCCGCGGCACCGAGCAGTGCCGAGGCGATCGCGAATCCGAGGAGTGCGGACTCGACCTGGAACTTGCCCTCGATCGCCGACACGGCGCCGTTGATCACTGCGCTGTCGTAGCCGAACAGTAGGCCGCCGAGTGCGGCGACGGCCGCGATCCGGACGGGAACCGAAGTGCCCTCTGCGGTGTCGCCGGGCGCTTCCGCGCCGGGCAACAGGACGTGTTCAGTCATGGGACTCCTCGTGAGCAAGGGGTGATCGAGACTCGGATCGAGCCGAGGCCTACGCAGAGTGCGCAGTCGTTGTGGTGTGGAACACAGTAGGCAACGAAACCACGAATCGTCAAGACATGAACATACAAAGACTCAATTGTCCGCTTTACATTCACCAATGAACACAAGAACCGTGTCGGGCGCAGAGCTCAGCCTTTGAAACGGAGCGAGAATTCAGCGGCGAACGGTCAGGCGGGAAGCGCGGACCGCAGACCCAGCGCGACGGCGCCGAGCACCTGGGCGCGGGGGCCGAGTTCGGCGACCCGGATGTCCAGGGAACGGACCGCGCTGGGCACCGCGTAGCGGCCGACGACCTCACGCATCGGCCCCAGGAGCAGTTCGCCGGCCAGCGCGAGTTCGCCGCCGATGACGAGTCGTTCGGGATTGACGAGATTGCACAGGCTCGCTGCCGCGACGCCCACGTGCCGGCCGGTGTCGGCGAGCACCCGGATGCAGGCGGCGTCGCCGCCCTCGGCCATCGCGACGATGTCGGCGATGCTCAGATCGGGACCGCGGCTCGGGGCGAGCAGCCCGATCACGACGTGCGAGGCGACGAGGGTCTCGAGGCAGCCGCGGTTGCCGCAGCGGCACACCTGCCCGAACTCGTCGAGGGTCAGGTGGCCGATTTCGCCTGCGGTGCCGCCTCTTCCGCGGTACAGGCGGCCGTCGAGGACGAGACCGGCGCCCACACCGTCGGACAGTTTGATGTAGGCGAGATCGGTGGTTCCGCGACCCGCTCCCCACATGTGCTCGGCGAGCACACCGAGGTTCGCGTCGTTGTCGACGTGCACGGCGGTGCCTAGATACTCCGACGCGATGGCGGCCGCGTCGACACCGACCCAGCCGGGGAGGATGGACGGACCACCGACCTCGCCGGTGTCGGTCTCGAGCGGTGCGGGCAGACCCATCCCGACTGCGAGGACGGACTTGCGATTGCAGCCGAGTCGATCGAGGGCCGCGTCGAGAAGTGCGCCCGCCTGCACCACGCCGTCCTCCGCGCGGTGACCCGTACCGAGTTCGACGCGTTCCTCGGCGAGCACCTCGTGTGCCATGTCGGCGACTGCGACGGTGAGATGGCGGTGCCCGAAGTCGATCCCGACCGCAAGGCCCATCCGGCGGGTCAGTCGCACCGCACGGCCGCGCTGGCCGGGATGGTCGCCGCCGGGCACGGCGACCATCCCGGCCGCGGTCAATTCCTTGACCATGTTGGAGACGGTGGCGGGGGCCAAACCGGTGCGACGCGCGATCTCCGCCTGGGTGAGTTCACCCGACGTCTGGAGCGCGCGGACCACACGGTGCTGGTTGGCCGATTTCAGCGAGGACTGAGAACCCGGCCGCTGGGAATCACCGTTGTCACTGTCGCGCACGATTCACCGTACCGCGCCGCTTCACGCGCTACCGGGCGAGTGCCGCCGCCTCACGTGCGAGTCCGCTGATCCGGTCCCAGTCCTGCTGCTTCACGGCCTCGGCGGGCGTGAGCCACGATCCGCCGACGCAGCCGACGTTCGGCAGCGACAGGTAGTCGCCGACGTTCTTCGTCGAGATACCGCCGGTGGGACAGAACCGCGCGGCCGGAACGGGTGAGTGGATCGAGCCGAGGAACTTCGCGCCGCCCGACGCCTCGGCGGGGAAGAACTTGAGTTCGCGGTAGCCGTGCTCGAGCAGGAAGAGCACCTCGGAGACGGTCGCCGCGCCGGGGAGGTGCGGCAGTCCGGTGTCCGTCATCGCCTTCAACAGGGTTTCGGTGCTGCCCGGCGAGACCAGGAACTGCGCTCCCGCCTCGGCCGCCTGCGCAGCCTGCACCGGTTCCACGATCGTGCCCGCGCCGACGCAGATCTCCGGCACCTCGCTCGCGATCGCCTTGATGGCGTCGAGGGCGCACGGCGTCCGCAGGGTCAGTTCGATCATCGGGATGCCGCCGGCCACCAGCGCGCGGGCCACCGGCACCGCGTCGCCGAGGTCGTCCACGACGACGACGGGGATGACCGGGACGCGGTCGAGGAGGGAGGGGCTGTTCGTCACTGAATACTCCTTAGACAGGTTGGGGGTGGAAAACGCTGGCGCCCTGGGTCGCCGGTCCGACGGCGGCACGCAGGCCGGCGAAGAGTTCGCGGCCCGTGCCGACCCATTCGTCGGCGCCCGGCGCACGACCGGTCGCCGGGCGGGCGGCCAGTTCTTCGTCGCCCAGGTGCACGTTCACGGATCCGGTCACCGCGTCGACGGTGAGGACGTCGCCGTCACGCACCCGCGCGAGCGGTCCGTCCGCGGCCGCCTCGGGGGTGAGGTGGATGGCCGCGGGCACCTTCCCGGACGCGCCGGACATCCGGCCGTCGGTGACCAGCGCGACCTTGCGGCCCTGATCCTGCAGAACACCGAGTACCGGTGTGAGCTTGTGCAATTCGGGCATGCCGTTGGCGCGCGGCCCCTGGTACCGGAGCACGGCCACGAAATCGCCGGTCAACGTGCCCGCCTCGAACGCGGCGAGGAAGTCGAGCTGATCGTCGAACACCCGGGCCGGGGCCGTCACCACGCGGTGGTCCGGGTGGACGGCCGACGTCTTCATCACGCACGAACCCAGGTTTCCGGTCAGCATCTTGAGGCCGCCGTTGACGTCGAACGGATCTTCCGGTCCGCGCAAAACGTTGGTGTCGAGGCTGATTCGGGTGCCCGGCTGCCATTCGACGCCCTCACCGGACAGCTTCGGCTCCTCGGTGTACCGGCGGAGTCCGGCGCCGACGACGGTCTTCACGTCCTCGTGCAGCAGTCCCGCGTCCAGCATCGAGGACACGACGTAGCCGAGGCCACCCGCCGCGTGGAAGTGGTTCACGTCCGCCGAGCCGTTGGGGTAGATCCGGGCGAGCAGCGGCACCACCGCGGACAGGTCCGACAGGTCGTCCCACGTGAGGGTGATGCCTGCGGCGCGGGCGATCGCCACGAGGTGCATGGTGTGGTTGGTCGATCCGCCGGTCGCGAGCAGTGCGACGCAACCGTTGACCACGGCCTTCTCGTCCACGACCTCACCGACCGGTGTGTAGTCGTCGCCGAGCGAGGTGAGACCGGTGACGCGTTTTCCGGCCTCCCACGTGAGGGCCTCGCGCAGCGGGGTGCCCGGGTTCACGAAGCTCGACCCGGGCAGGTGCAGGCCCATGACCTCCATGAGTAGCTGGTTGGAGTTGGCTGTGCCGAAGAACGTGCAGGTGCCGACACCGTGGTACGACGCGGCCTCGGCGTCGAGCAGTTGCTCGCGGTCGGCCTTGCCCTCCGCGTACAGCTGGCGGACGCGCGACTTCTCGTTGTTGGGCAGACCGGACGTCATCGGCCCGGCGGGCACGAAGATCGTCGGCAGGTGGCCGAATCCGAGTGCGCCGATGAGCATTCCGGGCACGATCTTGTCGCACACGCCGAGCATGAGGGCGCCGTCGAACATGTCGTGGGACAGGCCGATCGCCGTCGCCATCGCGATGACGTCGCGGCTGAACAGCGACAGCTGCATTCCGTCGCGGCCCTGGGTGATGCCGTCGCACATGGCGGGGACGCCGCCCGCGAACTGGGCGATGCCGCCCGCTTCCATGACCGCGGCCTTCAGCTGCCGGGGGAAGTGCTCGAACGGCTGGTGCGCCGACAGCATGTCGTTGTACGAGGAGACGATCGCGATGTTGGGCTTGACGAAGGCGCGCAGCGCCTTCTTGTCGGCCGGGCCGGACGCGGCGAAGCCGTGCGCCAGGTTCGCGCAGGCCAGCTTGCCGCGCGCCGGACCGCGATCGGCGGCCTGCCGGATGCGCTCGAGGTAGATCGTGCGCTCGGGCCTGCTGCGCTCGATGATGCGTTCGGTGACGGCGGCGAGGACGGGGTGTACGTCGGCGGTGGGTGTGTGCGCGTCGGTCATGCGGTAACTCCTTCGTGCCAGGCGCGGCCGTCGCGCTCGATCAGGGTGGTCGCGTCGGTGGGTCCGTTGGTGCCGGCCGGATACCGCCGCGGTGCGCGCTCGGACTTCTGCCACCCGACGAGGATCTGCTCGACCCATTCCCAGGCGGCCTCGACCTCGTCGCGGCGCATGAACAGGGTCGGGTTGCCCCGGACCACGTCCATCAGCAGCCGCTCGTAGGCGTCGGGCGACGGACGCTTGAACGTTTCGATGTAGTTGAGGTCCAGCGACACCGGCTTGAGGCGGATACCGCCGGGGCCGGGTTCCTTCGCCGTCATGTGCAGGCGCATGCCCTCGTGGGGCTGCAACTGGATGACCAGGCGGTTGGGTTCGCTGTGGCCCTCGCTGCCCGGGAACATGGGGTGCGGGACGGGCTTGAACTGCACGACGATCTCCGAGCAGCGCCGGTCCATGCGCTTGCCGGTGCGCAGGTAGAACGGCACGCCGGCCCACCGCCAGTTCTGGATCTCGGCCTTGACGGCGATGAACGTCTCGGTGGTGCTGTCCGGGTTCTCGACGTCGTCCTGGTATCCGGGGACGGCCTTGCCGTCGGCGAGCCCGGGACCGTACTGGCCTGCGACCGTGCACCGTTCGACGTCCTGCGGGCTCATCGGCTTGAGGGCCTGGAGCACCTTCAGCTTCTCGTCACGCACGGTCTCGCGGTCGACGTAGGTGGGCGGCTCCATCGCGACGAGGCAGAGCATCTGCAACAGGTGGTTCTGAAGCATGTCGCGCAGCGCGCCCGCCGACTCGTAGTAGCCGCCGCGGCTGCCCACTCCGAGCGACTCGGCGACGTTGATCTGCACGTGGTCGATCGACGAGGAGTTCCACAGCGGTTCGAGGAACGTGTTGGCGAATCGAGTGACCAGCAGGTTCTGGACGCTCTCCTTGCCGAGGTAGTGGTCGATGCGGAAGATCTGCGATTCCTCGAACACTGCGCCGACCGCGTCGTTGACGGCGCGGGCCGAGGCGAGGTCGTGGCCGATGGGCTTCTCCAGCACGACGCGGGACTGCGCGTCGGCGAGATCGTTCAGGGCGAGGTTCTCGCAGATCGGCCCGAACAGGCCGGGTGCGCACGCCAGGTAGAAGACCCGGATGGCACCTTCCCGGTCGGCGAGACAGTCCTGCAGGCCCGCCCAGTCCGCCGAGTCCGCGACGTCGACGGTGACGTATTCGAGGCGATTGAGAAATCGCTCACAGGTGTCCGAATCCAGCTGATCGCCGGAGACGAACCGCGCGAGTTCTCCTCGCACCTTGTCGCGGTAGCCGTCGGTGTCGAGACCGGCTCGCGAGGCACCGATCACGCGGGTTTCGGCGGGCAGCTGACCGTCCCTGTCGCGCAGGTAGAGCGCGGGAAGCAGCTTACGAACCGCCAGGTCGCCGGTGCCGCCGAACACGACGAAATCGCACGGTTCCACGGTGGTCGCTGGTGACATGTCATCTCCCTCTGAAAGCCGGATGTGTGGGCCATCACAGACGAGAGTAGGCGACCTTTGGCTTTCAATCAATACAGACTTAAGTATTTCGGCGAACAAAGATCTGAACCTTACGTTGTCAGACGCGTGTCCGGTTGGTTGAATGGCCTGCATGCGGACGCCTCGCTCGACGACCTCCCCGGCGACGGGTGGCGACGTTTTCGCCCTCATTCGCGCAGGGTTAGCCACCACGCGCACCGAGATCGGCAACCTCACCGGGCTGTCCCGCACGGCCGTCGCGGCCCGGGTGTCGTCACTGCAGGCGTCGGGACTCGTCGTCGAACGCGAAGAAGGCGTCTCGACCGGCGGACGCCCGCCGGTGAAACTCTCGTTTCACGTGCAGGCCGGCGTGGTGCTATCGGCCGCCATCGGCCGCAGCCGCACCCAGTTGGCCATCTGCGACCTCGCAGGCGACGTCATCGTCGCCGAGGACGTGGAGCAGGAGATCGGCACGAGCCCGGCCGAGTTGATGCCCGTCATCGCGAGTCGCCTCCTCGCGCTGCGCGAGGGCCTGGGCGAGACCGCGGGGCGGACGGTCGGGATCGGGATCAGCCTCCCCGGCACCGTCGACACCGAACGCGGGTGCAGCCTGAACTCCCCCATGATGTCGGGCTGGGACGGCGTCCCGCTGCAGCCGTTCCTCGCCGACGTCACCGACGCGCCCGTCTTCGTCGACAACGACGCCAACGTCATGGTCCTGGCCGAGCGGCGCGGGGAACGCCGCGACTTCGCCGACATGCTGCTCATCAAGGCATCGACCGGGCTCGGCGCCGGACTCGTGTCCGGCGGTGTGCTGCAGCGGGGCGCCCTGGGCGCGGCGGGCGAGATCGGACACACGAAAACCGCAGCGGCACAAGGGGTGGTGTGCCGCTGCGGTGATGTGGGATGTATCGAGGCCGTCGCCGGCGGGTGGGCACTGGTCCGCAACCTGCAGGAGCAGGGACGCGAAGTCACGCACATCCGCGACGTGATCACCCTCGCCCTCGCCGGCGACGCCGAGGCCCGGCGGATGATCCGCGAGAGCGGGCGTCAGATCGGCGAGGTCCTGTCGGGGGCGATCAACCTCCTCAACCCGGAGGTCGTGATCGTCGGCGGCGACATGGCGCAGGCGTACGACACGTTCGTCGCCGGGCTACGCGAAACCCTGTACGGCAACGCGATCGCCGTGGCAACCCAGCAGCTTCAGATCCTCCCCTGGACGCACGGGGAACTGTCGGGCGTCGTCGGCAGCGCCACCATGGCACTCGACCACGTGCTCAGCGTGCGGGCCGTCGACCGGCTGCTCGCGCGGCAGAAGTAGGCGGCTCCGCCGCCCGTGGCCTACTTGATGTCGGAACCGTGCCGGGTGAGCGGCATGATCTCGATCTTCATGTACGGGAAAAGTGGAAGGTTCCACAGGATCTCGTGCAGTTCGTCGGCCGACTCGACGTCGAAGATGCTGATGTTGCTGTACTGACCGACGATCCGCCAGATCTCGGGCCACTTGCCGGAGCGCTGGAGCTCCTGCGAGTAGGCCTTCTCCTTGGCGATGGTCTCGTCCCGGACCTTCGGGTCGAGGTCGCGGGGAATGGCGACGTCCATGCGCACGTGAAAGAGTGCCATCGGGTGGTGTCCTCCTCAGTTCCTGGTCCAGGTCTTGACTGCGTCCATGTTGAGCTCGACTCCGAGTCCGGGGCCTTCGGGCAGGGACACCTGGCCGTCGGCGTAGCGGATCGGTTCCTGCAGCAGCTCCTCGCTGAACAGCAGGGGCCCGAACAGTTCGCTGCCGAAGTTGATGCCGGGCTCGGCGCAGGCGAACTGGATGGACGCGGCGGTTCCGATCGGGCCTTCGATGGACGTGGCGCCGTGGCAGGCGATTCCGGCGGCCTTGGCGATGGCGACCACTTCGCGGCTCTTGGCGAGGCCACCGCATTTGGTGGTTTTGAGCGCGATGACGTCGGCGGCGCCGCGGCGGGCGACCTCGAGCGCGTCGTGCGGGGTCTGGACGCTCTCGTCGGCCATCACCGGGACGGGGACGAGGCGGTTCAGCTCGGCGAGGACCTCGAGTTGCTCACCGGGGGTGGGCTGCTCGATCAGTTCGACGCCGCCGTCGACGAGGCGGGGCACGTACTTCAGCGCCGTGAGCCGGTCCCATCGGGCGTTGACGTCGATCCGGACACCGGCCTTGCCCTCGAGCGCCTGCGCGATCCGGACCACCCGCGCGGTGTCGACGGCGGGGTCGAGCGCGCCCATCTTCAGCTTGAAACTGAAGTGCCGCTTCGACTCGACGAGACCCAGGGCCTCCTCGATGATCTCCTCGGCCGGTGCGGCGCCGAGGGCCCAGGTCACGTCGACGCCCTTTCGGAAGGCGCCGCCGAGCAGCGTGTGCACGGGCACACCCAGGCTGCGCGCCCAGGCGTCGTGCAACGCAACGTCGACGGCGGCCTTCGCGAAACGCGCGCCCGCGACCACCCTTTCGATGTTCGACATGATGCCGGTGATCTCGTCGACGCCCCGCCCCAGCAGGACCGGGACGATGTATTTCTCGATGATCGCCTGCATCGTCTCCACCGACTCACCGCCCCACCAGGGGCCGCCGGGGACGACGCCCTCGCCGTGGCCGGTCACGCCGCCCGCGGTCTTCACCGCGACCAGCAGGAGCGGCTGCGCGGTCATCGACGTGGTCGCGAACTTGTGGGGACGCACCAGCGGCACATCGAGGATCGTCGTTTCGACGGAGACGATCGACAGGTCGGTCATCGGATCACTTTCTGTACGGGTGGAACGGGTCACGCGGGGTCGAGCACGAAGTTGTAGGTGACGTAGTTCTTGCCGTCGTCGCCGGTCTTCGGGTCGAGGATCAGTTCCGGCTTGGTGGCCGACGCGACGTCGCTGTCGATCCACTCGCCGCCCTTGAAGTACAGCTGCGTGGTGACCGACTCCTTGCCGGGCGCCGACACGATGAGGTGCAGGTGCGCGGGACGCCACGGGTGGCCGTTCTGCGCCTCGATGAACTGGCCGGTCGGGCCGTCGGTCGGGATCTGGTAGGGCGCCGGCTGGATCGTGGTGATCTCGTAGCGACCCTCGTCGTCGGCGATGATCGTGCCGCGCAGGTTCCACTCGGGCAGGTGCGGTGCGAACTGCGAGTAGTAGCCGTCGTTGTCGGCATGCCACAGTTCGACCTTCGCCCCGGCGAGCCCGTTGCCGTCGAGGTCGGTGACCTGACCGGCGAAGACGAGCGGGGTGATCTTCTCGTCCTCGGGACGCATCGGCAGGGTGCACTTGGACGGCAGTTCGGGCGAGTTCTCGATGTAGTACGGGCCCTCGATGCTGCCCTTGGTGCCCTTGCGGGAGCGGGCGAGGACCTCTTCGACGGAGTGCTCGATGAACACGTCGAGGAACAGCGGCCATTCGCCGCCCTCGCCGACGTCGATGAGCCACTGCTTGAACACGCGGTACTCGGGGTAGGTGACGCCGTGCTTCAGGATCACGTCGTTGAGCGCGCCGAGGGCGTCCTTGGCGATCGCCGCGAGCCGCTCGGGCGAGGTGTCGGCGCTGACGCGCTCGGACTTGAACTTGTCGGTGGCGGCGGAACCGGAACCGGCTGCGGTGGGGCTCTCGGTGGTGGTCATCGTTTCTCCTCGGGCTGAAGGAATTCGGACAGGGCGGTTATCGAGTTCTGGGCGACGCGGTTGGTGTTCACACGCCGGAAGTTCTTGCATCTGTACGCTCTGCGTACTAACATCACGCTGTGCGTACACCACTACTGTGCGCGCAGTCACATTGAAATGTCAACCCCGAGTCCGAAGAAGCACACGAATCGCTGGTGGAGGCCGCAATGACCGAGAGCGATCGCGATTACATCCAGAGCATCGAGCGCGGTTTCGCAGTGCTGCTGGCGTTCGACGCCCAGCGCCCGAACCCGACGCTCGCCGAACTCGCGACGGAAGCGGGACTGTCGCGACCCGCCGTCCGCCGGATTCTGCTCACCCTGCAGAAGCTGGGGTACGTCGCGGGGGCGGGAGGCCGGTGGTCGCTCACCCCTCGCGTGCTCAGCATCGGACAGCACTACTCGGAGTCGCACGCGCTGATCGAGGCCGCGATGCCCCGACTGCTCGAGGTGGCCGAGAAGACCCAGGAGTCCGCGTCGCTCGGCGTGCTCGACGGCGCCGACGTGGTCTACGCCGCGCGCGTCCCCGTCCGGCGGATCATGAGCATCAACGTCTCCGTGGGCACCCGCGTCCCCGCGTACGCCACGTCCATGGGCCGCGCCCTCCTCGCCTGGGCACCCGTCGACGTCGTCGAACGGGTGGTCGCCGAGTCGACGTTCCAGAAGCTGGGACCGGAGACCATCGGCTCCGCGGCCGAACTCGACCGCGAACTCGCGAAGGTCCGGGAACAGGGCTTCGCGCTGACGGCCGAGGAACTGGAGAAGGGGCTGATCTCGCTCGCCGCACCGGTCCGCGACGCCGCAGGCACGGTGGTCGGCGTGGTCGCGTGCTCCACCTCGTCGGCACGCAACACTCCGGCGCAGTTCCGGGAACAGGCCGTTCCGTGCGTCCTCGCCGCCGCGGCCGCCCTGAGTGCGGACATGGGCTATACCGGCTGAGGGCCGCACGCCGGTCGGATCGGGTCGAGCACGAAATCGCAGGAGACCGCACCGCCGGCACCGACGTCGACGAGTGTCTCGACGGCGGACTCCCCCACCACTCGCGCACCGCCCACACTGGGAACGACGCGCGTCTCGAGCGGCCGGTAGCCGCGCGCGTGCACGATCACATTGAGGTGACCCACGTCGGCATCACCTCGGGCGCTGGAGAATTCGCACGGCGCGGGCTGCACCGTCGCGATGTCGAAGCGGCCGCCCGCGCACGTGACGACGATGCCGCGCAGGTTGTTGCGCAGGATCTCCACGGAGTACCCGGAATAGCATCCGTCGGCGTCCGCGTGCCAGATCTCGATCTCCGCACCCGACAGCGGTTCGCCGGTGCGGGACCGGACGACGCCCGTCATCCGCAGCGGCGTCCCCGGTTCGCCGGGAAGTGCGGCGAGGTTCGCAGTCCACGGCAGTACCCGCTGCGCGGGGAGGTAGAACTCCCGGTCCACGTAGTCGAGGCAGGCCAGGTCCGCCCGGGGTGCGGTCGTCGTCGAGGTTGAGCTCATCACCTGATCCGATCACTCGTGCACGCTGTGCGTACACAGGGAACGCTGTGCGGTCCTGGTCGAGTGTGCCCGCAGTCACAGACGTTCGTCAACCGCGGTCCGTTCACATCGCGAACGGGTCGGTTAGGGGCAACTGTGGGATAATTTCCCGGCCACCGGCGGACAACGACGTTTCGCCGTCGCCCGGTGCGCGCCCTCGCGCCGGCCACGTCGAACACCCGAGGAACACATCGATGACCACCCCTCCCCGCAGCATCACCCTCCGCTTCCTCGCCGCACCCACCGAGGTCGCGACGCTCGGAGGTGCAGTCCAGGGCGGCCGCATCCTCGAATGGATCGACAAGGCCGCGTACGCCTGCGCGGTCGGTTGGAGCGGTAGTTACTGCGTCACCGCGTACGTCGGAAACATCAAATTCACCCGGTCCATCGAGTCCGGACACCTCGTGGAGGTCGAAGCACGGCTCGTCCACACCGGGCGCTCCAGCATGCACATCCAGTGCACGGTCTCGTCCGCCGATCCGCGGACCGGGCAGTTCACCGAGGCCAGCAACTGCCTGATCATCTTCGTGGCCGTCGACGACTCCGGAAAGCCGACGACGGTGCCGCCGTGGAAGCCCGTCACCGCCACAGACCACGCCGAGTCCGAGGAGGCCGTCATGCGCATCGGCCTGCGGGCCGACATCGAAGAGGCGATGAGCAAGCAGAGCTACACCGACGCGGGCACCGCACCGGAATCACTGACCCGCTTCCTGGCCGCGCCCACCGACGTCAACTGGGGCGGCAAGACTCACGGCGGGACCGTGATGCGCTGGATCGACGAGGCCGCCTACCTCTGCGGCACGTCGTGGAACGGCACCCCGTGCGTGTCCGTGTACGCCGGCGGTGTCCGGTTCTACCGCCCGATCCAGATCGGGCACGTCGTCGAGGTCGACGCCCGCCTGCTGCACACGGGCGCGCAGACCATGCACATCTCGGTGCACGTGCGATCGGGCGACCCGCGCACCCGGGAAATGAACCTCACCACCCACTGCCTCACCGTCGTCGCCGCTGTCGACGACGACGGCGCGGCAACGGCTGTGCGGCAGTGGGTTCCGCAGTCCGGCGAGGATCGCAAGCTGGACGCGCACGCCCGCGAACTCATCGCCCTCCGCGACCGGGCGCGAATCGGCGCCCTCGCCTGACCCCGCCCGGGTAGCGTCACGGGAAAAGGTCTACCCGCGGAAGGAGCGGGGGATGCCCGGCAACCGTCCACTCGACGCGCAGTTGTCCCGGCGGCGCGTGCTCCAGTGGGGCGCGGGAGCCGCGCTGCTCGGACTCACCGGGGCCTGCGCTCGCACCGAGAACACCGAGGCCGCGATCGGGCCGGATTCGCCGCAGGTGCGGGCGTTCGCCGAGGCCGAGTCGCAGCGGTTCCCCGGCGGCCGGCCGGTCGCCTACGAACTGACCGCGGCGCAGTCCGACGTCGACCTCGCAGGCACGCGCACCGCGGCGTGGCTGTACAACACGCAACTGCCGGGCCCGATTCTGCGCGCGAACGTCGGCGACCGGGTCCAGGTGCGGTTTCGCAACCAGCTCCCGGACCCCACGACGGTGCACTGGCACGGACTCGCCATCCGAAACGACATGGACGGGGTCCCGGACGTCACGCAGGCCCCGATCCCGGCGGGGGACGAATTCGTCTACGACTTCATCCCGCCCGACCCGGGAACGTACTGGTATCACACGCACGGCGATCTTCAGCGCGGTCGCGGGCTGTACGGGGCGCTGATCGTCGACGACCCCGGGGCACCTGCGAACTACGACGCCGAGTTCGTCGTCGTGCTGTCCGACTGGCTGACCGATCGCACGCCGACGCAGGTCTTCGACGACCTGCGGGGCGGCACGATGGCGTCCGCGCCGGGCCCCGACATGAAATCGGCCGCGCTCGGCGGCGACGCCGGGGACGTGCGGTATCCGGTGTATCTCGTAAACGGCAGAACTCCCGCCGACCCGGTGGTGTTCACCGCGCGAGCGGGGCAACGCACCCGGATCCGGCTGATCAACGCCGGCGACGACACGGCGTTCCGGGTCGCGCTGGGTGGCCACCGGTTGACCGTCACGGACACGGACGGTTTCCCCGTCGATCCGGTCGACACCGACTCGGTGCTGATCGGCATGGGCGAGCGGTACGACGCCGTCGTCACCCTGCAGGACGGGGTGTTCCCGCTGGTCGCGGTCGCCGAGGGGAAGGGCGCGCAGGGATTCGCGGTGGTCCGCACCGGGGGCGGCGCGGCCCCCGCACCCACGGTGATGCCCGCCGAGCTCGCGGCACCGCCGCTCACCGTGGCCGACCTGCGCGCCACCGAGGCCACGCGGCTACCGGTTCTCGACCCTGCCGCCACCCTGGAGGCGTCGCTCGGCGGCGACATGAAGGCGTATTCGTGGACGGTCAACGGCCAGGCGTATCCCGACCACACACCGCTGACGGTGCACTCGGATCAGCGGGTACGACTGGTCTACACCAACAAGACGATGATGTGGCACCCCATGCACCTGCACGGGCACACGTTCGCGGTGGCCCGGATCGACGGCTCCGGACCGCGGAAGGACACCGTGATCGTGCTCCCCGGCCAGACCGTCGCCGCCGACATCGACACGACCAATCCTGGTCAGTGGATCACGCACTGCCACAACGACTATCACCTCGCCGCGGGCATGGCGACCATCTTCTCCTACACCGGCTGAGCCCGGACCGTCAGCGCCGGAGCGCCTCCGAGGGCGCCACACCGTACTTGCGGCGGAACGCCGCCGCGAACCGGCCGGTGTGGGTGAAACCCCAGCGCATCGCGACCTCGGCGACCGTCGGTGCACCGTCCGCGCGCAGCAGGTCGTCGTGGACGCGTTCGAGTCGCACGTCCAGCAGGTAGTCGCGGGGGCTCACCCCGACGTAGTCGCGGAACCCCTCCTGCAACCGGCGCACGCTGACCCCGGCGACCTCGGCCATGTCGGCCGCCGTCCAGGCGCGCGACGGGTCGGCGTGGATCTCGTCGACCACTCGCTTCACGATCCGCGGACGCGCGCATCCCACCCCGGCCCCGTCGTCCGGGACCGCGGCGAGCACGAGCGCGGTGGTGACCGCACCCGACAACTGCTCCGCGACGAGCGCGTTGCCCAGCACCCCGCCCGATTCCAGCATCTGGTTCAGCAACGACCGCACCAGAGCGAGCCAACTCGCGCCGTTCTCCGTGGTCACGTCGATCTGCGGGGGTAGCTGAATGTCGGGCCGGGCCAGGATCCGCGACATTTCCCGGTGCAGGTGGTCCCGGTCGACGCGGACCCCGATGATGGAGCACTCCTCACTCCAGGTGGTGATGACCGTCGACGTGTCGGGCGGGCAGATCATTCCGGAACCCGGCGCCGAGAGCACCTCGTTCCTGCCGGTCACCGACTCGAGGTGCCCCGACAGCGGGACGTTGACGGCGTACGCGCCGGGGTGGTCGGACCGGATCGACACGTCCGCACCCCAGCCGATGTGGGTGATCTTCACCGGGCCCAGCTCCACGGCCTCCGCGACCGTATTGGTCGCCTTCGACCTGCTCAGCGGGGTGAGGATGTGCGGGAAGTACACGTCCGACACGACGTGTGACGCCTCGTCCCAATCCTCGGGGCGGGAAATCTTCGACGTGACCGACATGGCACCAGTGTGACCGCGCACACTCCGCAATGCAATCGAGGCCCCGCCTCAACTCTCCGCGCAAAGCGGATCACCTCCGCGCTCAGCGGATCGACGCCCCGTTCCCGCAGTCGTACGTTTCTCCGTACCTCAACAGCGCCCCGGACAGGAAGGGAGGCTCCGAACATGGAGCAGCGCGAACTCCGAAACATTTTCGGGCAGTTTGCCAGCGGAGTCACGGTCATCACGTGCGCCAACTCCGACGGTCTGCCGCACGGAGCGACGGTCACCGCCTTCACCGCCGTCTCGATCGAACCGAGGCTGTGCCAGATCACCCTGACCCGAAAGTCGAAGGCCTGCAATTACTTGAGCAAGTCTCCGTTCGCCGTCAACATCCTCGCCGCGGACCAGGTGGACACCGCGATGCATTTCGCCGGGCGCCCGCAGAATCCCGAACCCGTGTGGGCCGACGGACCGACGGCCCCCGTCATCTGCGGCGCCGCCGCCACGCTGTCCTGCGAGCCGTGGGCGGAGTACGACGGCGGCGACCACATCATCTTCATCGGTGAGATCGTGGCCGCCGAATCCAGCGGCAAGGATCCGCTGCTGTTCTACCGGAGCACCTTCCACGATCTCGGTTCGCCGTCCGCGTCGGCCGCGTGGAACGGATCGATGGACGATCCGAACAACGGATGGTTCGACTCCACCACCTCCTTCACCCCATTCCATCTTCAGCCTGCCCACTGATTGCCGAATCCGAAAGGACTTCACTCCCATGACCACCACCGAAAGCACTCCCGAGACCGCGGTCGACCCGACGAAGGTCAACCCTGCCGCCGACTGCGAGGCCAACCGCACCGCCAACTTCGCCACCCGCCCGATGACCGGCGACGAGTACATCGAGTCGTTGCGCGACGACCGCGAGATCTGGCTGCACGGGGAACGGGTGAAGGACGTCACGACGCACCCGGCGTTCCGCAACCCCATCCGGATGACCGCCCGCCTCTACGACTCGATGCACACCGGTGAGCACGTCGACAAGGTCACCACCTCCACCGACACCGGCAACGGCGGCGTGACGATGCCGTTCTTCAAGGCGCCGAAGTCCTCCGACGACCTGCTGAAGGAACGCGACGCCATCGCCACCTGGGCGCGCATGACGTACGGCTGGATGGGCCGCTCCCCCGACTACAAGGCGTCGTTCCTCGGCACCCTGCACGCCAACAAGGAACTGTATTCGCCGTTCCAGGACAACGCCGAGCGCTGGTACAAGGAATCGCAGGAGAAGGTTCTCTATTGGAACCACGCGATCATCAACCCGCCCGTCGACCGCCAGTTGCCGCCGGACGAGGTCGGCGACGTGTTCATGAAGGTGGAGAAGGAAACCGACGCCGGCCTGATCGTCAGTGGCGCCAAGGTCGTCGCGACTGGTTCCGCAATCACCAACTACAACTTCATCGCCCACTACGGCCTCCCGATCAAGAAGAAGGAATTCGCCCTCATCTGCACCGTCCCGATGGACGCGCCCGGGGTGAAACTGATCTGCCGGTCCTCGTTCACACAGAACGCGGCCGTGATGGGCACCCCGTTCGACTACCCGCTCTCGAGCCGGATGGACGAGAACGACACCATCTTCATCTTCGACAAGGTGCTCGTGCCGTGGGAGAACGTCTTCATGTACGGCGACGTGGACAAGATCAACGGCTTCTTCCCGCAGTCGGGGTTCCTGCCCCGCTTCACGTTCCAGGGCTGCACGCGTCTCGCGGTGAAGCTCGACTTCATCGCCGGCATGCTGATGAAGGCCCTCGACGCCACCGGGGCCGGCGGCTTCCGCGGCGTCCAGACCCGCGTCGGTGAAGTGATCGGATGGCGAAACCTGTTCTGGTCACTCACCGAATCCATGGCACGCAACCCCGAGCCGTGGATCGGCGACACCGTCATCCCCAAGCTCGAATACGGTCTCACGTACCGCATGTTCATGATCCAGGGCTACCCGCGGATCAAGGAGATCATCGAGCAGGACGTCGCGTCCGGCCTGATCTACCTGCCGTCGAGCGCCCGCGACTTCAAGTCACCCGACGTCCGCCCGTACCTCGACAAGTACGTCCGCGGCTCGGACGGCATGACCGCCGTCGAACGCGTGAAGATCATGAAGGCACTGTGGGATTCGATCGGCAGCGAATTCGGTGGCCGCCACGAACTGTACGAGCGGAACTACTCCGGCAACCACGAGAACGTCAAGGCCGAACTGCTGTTCGCCGCCGAGAACCGTGGCGACGTCGCCTCCATGAAGGGCCTCGCCGAGCAGTGCCTGTCCGAGTACGACCTCGACGGCTGGACGGTGCCCGACCTCATCGGCAACGACGACGTCTCGTACTTCGGTAACAAGTAGCGTCTACACACGCGCACTCCCCGTCAGAAGCGAACGAGCTCTGACGGGGATTTGCCGTACCTGCGGCGGTACGCGGCGGAGAACCGGCCCGCGTGCGTGAAGCCCCATCGGGCAGCGACTTCGGAGACGGTGACACTCGACCCCAGCGCCTTCAGGTCTTCGTGGGCGCGGCTCAGCCGGATGTCGAGGAGGCATTCGGAGGGGCTACGTCCGACGTACTGGCGGAACCCTTCCTGCAGGCGGCGGACACTGGTGCCCGCCAGCTCGGCCATGTCGGCCGCGGTCCAGGCACGGGCCGGGTCGTCGTGGAGTCCGTCGAGAACGCGTTTGACTATCCGCGGTCGCGGGGAGCTCGGGCGGGCGTCCTCGTCGGGGGTGACGGCGAGGATGAACGCCGACGTGATCGCGCCGGCGAGTTGCGGGCCGACCACCGGGTTCGCGAGAAGGTCGGCCGGCTCCCGCAGTTGCGCAGTCAGTGAGCGCACCAGACGGAACCAGCTGTTTCCCGCGGCACCGGTGAGATCCAGCTGTGCGGGCAGGCGCAGCCCGGTCCGCAGCTCGGAACCGAGGATCCGGTCGGCCTCCCGCTCGAGGAAGTCGCCGTCGAATTTGACGCCGAGCACCGAGCAGTCGCCGCTCCACCGGGTGATCAGGGTCGGCTCGTCCGCCCGGAAGACGGTGGCCTGTCCCGGCCGCGACACCACCGTGCCGCCCGGCGAACAGGACTCCAGCGAACCGGACAGCGGGATGTTGACCTCGTACGCGCCCGGGTAGTCGCATTCGATCGACACGTCCGCGCCCCAGCCCAGCCTGCCGAGCGTGACGGGACCGAAGTCGACGGTCCGCATCGACAGGGTCATCGCACCGCCCGACGACAGGTCGGTCAGCGTATGGGGAAAGTACGCACCGGCCACCGCTCTCGACGCCGCATCCCAGTCCCGGGTCTCGGTGATCGTCGATGCCATCGTCATGCACCTGCCTCGCTGAAGTATCTCTTCCGACCAATTGAAGCTGCGCCGGGACTCCGAGTCGAGGGTAACTGAGATGCCGATCACAACTTGTCGCGCACATCGTCCAGGCCCCGCGCAGAGTGGCTAGACGGCCCGCCGACCTGCGCAATACGTTCTCCCCAACGCCGCCACGGCCGCGAAAGTTGTTTTCGAAGAGGAGAATTGACATGACCGCCACGCTGTCCTGGATCGACGAGATCACGATGACGGAACTCGAGCGCAACCCGTACCCGGTGTACGAACGGCTGCGCGCCGAGGCGCCGCTGGCGTACGTCCCGGTTCTCGGGTCGTTCGTCGCCACCACCGCCGATCTGTGCCGCACCATCGCCAACAGCCCCGACTTCGAGGGGATCATCACGAAGGCGGGCGGGCGCACGTTCGGCCACCCGGCGGTGATCGGAGTCAATGGTGAAATCCACCGCGACCTGCGGTCGATGGTCGACCCGGCGCTGCAACCGTCGGAGGTGGATCGGTGGGTCGACGGGCTCGTCCGGCCCATCGCGCGGCGCTACGTGGAGCAGTTCGAGAACGACGGCACCGCCGATCTGGTGTCGCAATACTGCGAGCCGGTCAGCGTGCGCGCACTCGGTGACCTGCTGGGCCTGAACGACGTCAGCTCGGACACGTTGCGCGACTGGTTCCACCGGCTGTCGAACTCCTTCACCAACGCGGGCGTGGACGCGAACGGAGAATTCACGAACCCGGAGGGCTTCGTGCAGGGCGACGAGGCGAAGGCCGAGATCCGGGCGGTCGTCGATCCGCTCATCGACAAGTGGACCGTCGACCCCGACGACAGCGCCATCTCGCACTGGTTGCACGACGGCATGCCCGAGGGGCAGGTCCGCGACCGCGAGTACATCTACCCCACCCTGTTCGTCTACCTGCTGGGCGCGATGCAGGAGCCCGGGCACGGCATGGCGTCGACGCTCGTGGGTCTGTTCACCCGCCCCGAGCAGCTGGAGGCCGTCGTCGACGAGCCCGCCCTGATTCCGCGGGCGATCTCCGAGGGAATGCGCTGGACCTCCCCGATCTGGTCGGCCACCGCCCGCATCAGCACCCGGGACGTCACGCTCGGGGACGTGTTCCTTCCCGAGGGATCCGTGGTGCTGCTGTCCTACGGTTCGGCCAACCACGACACCGCCGTCTACGACGCCCCCACCGACTACGACATGACGCGTCCCCCGCTCCCCCACCTGGCGTTCGGTTCCGGCAACCACGCGTGTGCGGGCATCTACTTCGCCAACCACGTGTGCCGCATCGGCCTGGAGGAGCTGTTCGAGGCGATCCCGAACCTCGAACGCGATGCCGGCGCGGACGTCGAGTTCTGGGGCTGGGGTTTCCGCGGCCCGACCGCACTGCGGACCACGTGGGAGGTGTAGCCGTGACCTTCACCGTCTCGGTCGGCACCGACAGCGTGGACTGCCGCCCCGACCAGCCGATCCTGGACGCCTTCCTCCGGGGCAGCGTGTGGATGCCGAATTCGTGCAATCAAGGCACGTGCGGGACATGCAAGCTGCGGGTGGTGTCGGGGGCCGTCGACCACGGACCGTCGCCCGAGAACACCCTGTCCCCGGCCGAGCGCGAGCAGGGGTTCGCGCTGGCCTGCCAGGCGACCCCGTGCAGCGACACGGTGGTCGAGCGCCTGGACGCGGCGCCCGCGGGCGACGTCCATGCACTGCGGGACCTTGTCGGTACCGTGACCGCGATCGAGGACATCGCCCGCGACACGAGGCGCGTTCTGGTCACGCTCGACAGCCCGCTCGAGTTCTCCGCGGGGCAGTACGTCGAACTGCGGGTCCCCGGCACCGGCCACGGCCGCCCGTACTCGATGGCGAACACACCGGGCGAGTCGAAACAGCTCGAGTTCCACATCCGCAGGCAACCGGGTGGAGCGGCGACGGAAGGCTGGGTGTTCGCCTCGATGTCCGTCGGTGAGCGAGTAGACATGGTAGGCCCGCTCGGCGACTTCCGTCTCGACCCGGAGGACGCCGGTCCGATGATCCTGCTCGGCGGCGGAACCGGTCTCGCCCCGCTGAAATCGATTGCTCGCCAGGCACTGACGACGCAACCGGACCGGGCGATCCACCTGTATCACGGGGTGCGCGGGGAAGCCGACCTGTACGACGTGGACCTGCTGCGGGAATGGGAGCGGGCGCACCCGGGGTTCCGATACGTTCCGTGCCTGAGCGACGAGACGTGGTCCGGGCGGTCCGGGTACGTCACCGATGCGTTCGTGGCGGACTTCGACACCTGCCGCGGCCACTCCGGGTACCTGTGCGGGCCGCCCGCGATGGTCGACGCCGGGATCAAGGCGTTCAAACGCAGGCGGATGGCGCCGCGGCGTATCTTCCGGGAGAAGTTCACCCCCGCCGGCTGATCCCGGTACAAGACGCACGCCGGGGCCGCCGAGACCCCGGCGTGCGCATGCCGAACACGTCCTAGTCAGTACTCGGTAAATGCCTAGTGTGATGCAGGGCACAGGCTGCAAGAGTGGAATCCATTGCCGGACCCGGGCGCCCCCGCAGGGCGCAAGCCCCCGGAGATCTTGGAGGATCCCATGACTGAAACCCTGTACTCAGCGCCGTCCGAGGACGTGCGCGCCAAGCTGGCCGACGCGCTCATCGAAGACTCGGAAACCGGCCGCTACCAGGTGCGACGAAGCGTTTTCACCGACGAGGACCTGTTCGAACTGGAGATGAAGCACATCTTCGAGGGCAACTGGATCTACCTGGCCCACGAAAGCCAGATCCCGAACGTCGGCGACTACTTCACCACGTACATGGGCCGCCAGCCGATCGTGATCTCCCGCAACAAGGAGGGCGAACTCAACGCCCTGGTGAACGCGTGCAGCCACCGCGGCGCCATGCTCTGCCGGCGCAAGACGGACAACCGGACCACGTTCACCTGCCCGTTCCACGGCTGGACGTTCAACAACTCCGGCAAGCTGCTCAAGGTCAAGGACCCCCGCGAGGCCGGCTACCCGGAGCAGTTCAACAAGGACGGCTCCCACGACCTCACCAAGGTCGCGCGGTTCGAGAACTACCGCGGCTTCCTGTTCGGCAGCCTCAACGCCGACGTCCCGCCGCTCGAGGAACACCTCGGTGACACCACGAAGATCATCGACATGATCGTCGACCAGTCGCCCGACGGACTCGAGGTGCTGCGCGGTGCGTCCACCTACACCTACGACGGCAACTGGAAGCTGCAGACCGAGAACGGCGCCGACGGCTACCACGTGTCCGCCACCCACTGGAACTACGCGGCGACGACGTCGCGGCGCGAATCCGGTGAGTCCACCAACGCCACGAAGGCGATGGACGCCGGCAAGTGGTCGAAGCAGCAGGGCGGCTACTACTCGTTCGACAACGGCCATCTGCTGCTGTGGACCAAGTGGGCCGACCCCGCCAACCGCCCCCTCAACGAGCGCCGCGACGAACTGGTCGCCGAGTACGGCGAGGACCGCGCCGACTGGATGATCGGCGTGTCCCGCAACCTGTGCCTGTACCCGAACGTGTACCTGATGGACCAGTTCGGTTCGCAGATCCGGCACTTCCGTCCGATCTCCGTCGACAAGACCGAGGTCACCATTTACTGCATCGCACCCAAGGGTGAGAGCCGGACGGCCCGCGCCGCCCGCATCCGGCAGTACGAGGACTTCTTCAACGCCACCGGTATGGCCACCCCGGACGATCTCGAGGAATTCCGCTCCTGCCAGAAGACGTACCAGGCCGGGGCCGCACCGTTCAACGACCTCAGCCGCGGTGTCACCCACCAAATCCAGGGTCCCGACGAGGACGCCAAGAAGATCGGCATCAACCCGATCTCCAGTGGTGTGAAGACCGAGGACGAGGGCCTCTACCCGATCCAGCACGGCTACTGGGTGCAGGCGCTCACCAAGGCGCTCGACGCCGACGTTGCCGCGAACAACCGCTGAGGGAGACGATCACCATGACTGCAGTAGCCGAAAGCACCGTCACCCAGCACGACATCGAGCAGTTCCTCTACCGTGAGGCCCGCTACCTCGACGACCGCGAGTTCGAGAAGTGGATCGAGTGCTATCACCCCGACTCCGAGTTCTGGATGCCGGCGTGGGCCGACGACGGTGAACTGACCACCGACCCGATGACCGAGATCTCCCTGATCTACTACGCCAACCGTGGCGGCATCGAGGACCGGGTGTTCCGCATCAAGACCGACCGGTCGAGCGCGACGAGCCTTCCGGAACCGCGCACCGGGCACAACATCTCGAACGTCGAGGTCGTCGAGCGCCGGGGCGACGTCGTGGATGTCCGGTTCAACTGGTTCACGCTGTACTTCCGGTACAACACGGTCGACACGTACTTCGGGAACTCGTTCTACACGATCGACTTTTCCGGTGAGCAGCCTCTGATCATGAAGAAGAAGGTCGTGCTCAAGAACGACTACATCCACCACGTGGTCGACATCTATCACATCTGATTTCCTTTCCATTCTTCGCGAATCGAGCTGTTTTCCATGACTTTCCAAGTTGCACTGAGTTTCGAGGACGGGATCACCCGCTTCATCAAGTGTGACGGCGACGAGACGGTCGCCGACGCGTCCTACCGCGCACGCATCAACATTCCCCTCGACTGCCGGGACGGGGCGTGCGGCACCTGCAAGTCGCTCTGCGAGTCCGGCACGTACGACGGCGGCGACTACATCGAGGAAGCGCTCACCGACGACGAGGCGGAGCAGGGCTACTGCCTTCCGTGCCAGATGATGCCGGAAAGCGATCTGGTGCTGCAGATCCCGACGACGTCGGATGTCGCCAAGACGGCTGCGGGCACGTTCACGTCGACGGTCACGGAGATCCGGAGGTTCTCCGAGACCACCATCGGGTTCACCATCGACCTAACGAACCGCGACGACCTCGTCTTCCTCCCCGGGCAGTACGTCAACATCACCGTTCCCGGGACCGAAGCGACGCGCTCGTACTCGTTCAGCACCGGACCCACGTCGAAGGAACTGTCGTTCCTGGTCAAGATCACCGACGGCGGTCTGATGTCGGAGTACCTCCTCGACCGCGCCCAGGTCGGCGACACACTCGAGTTCACCGGCCCGATGGGAAGCTTCTTCCTGCGTGAGCAGAAGCGCCGCGCGCTGCTGCTCGCCGGCGGCACCGGGCTGGCCCCGCTGCTGTCGATCCTCGACAAGATGCGCACCGACGCCGCCGACCACCCCGTGCACCTGATCTACGGGGTCTCGTCCGACGCGGACCTGGTGGAACTGGACAAGCTCGAGGACTACACGAAGTCGCTGCCGCAGTTCACGTTCGACTACTGCGTGTCCGACCCGGCGAGCAGCGCCCCCAACAAGGGGTACGTGACCGGCCTGTTCGAACCCGCGCACCTGAACGACGGCGACGTGGACGTGTACCTGTGCGGCCCGCCTCCGATGGTCGAGGCGGTGCGCGACCACCTGAAGGCGGAGGGCGTGACGCCGGCGAACTTCTACTTCGAGAAGTTCAACAACGCGGCCACGCCGAGCGGGTCCGAGGGAGCCGCAGCGCCGGCGGCCGACCCGGTCGCGGTCGCGGCCCCGGCGGCGCCCGAGTACGAGATCGGCGAGGAGCACCAGCCGCTGTCCGAGTCGGACGCACAGTTCGACGCCCGCATGGCCCTCGAACTGGGTGCAATGGAACTGACCATCGGCCGGATGACGCGGGAACAGCTGTCCGAGTACCGGATTCTCGCCGAGACCTCCTGCGAATCGATCGAGAACGACCACTTCACGGACGCGAGCGCGTTCACCGACACCAACGCCTCGTTCCACGAGTTCCTGTTCCGGTGCACCGCCAACGACGTGCTGCTGGAGGCGTACAACCGCCTGGAGGTGACGCAGCTGATGACCAAGGTGCTCCGCACCGCGGACTGGGTGGACGAGCACATCCAGCACGACCACCTCGACATCGTCGCCGCGTTCGAGAAGGGCGACCGCGCCGCCGCCCACGACCTGATCGTCAGCCACAGCGCGCACGCGAAGGCCACCATGTGCCGCGCCATCGAGAGGAGTGCCGTCGCATGAGCGGATTGATCACGCCGCACCGTTTCGACGGCAAGGTCGTCGCGGTCACCGGCGCCGCGCAGGGCATCGGACTGACGGTCGCCACCCGACTCGCGGCCGAGGGCGCGTCGCTGATCCTCATCGACCGCGCCGACCTCGTCCACGACGTCGCGAAGGGATTGCGGGAGAACGGCACCGAGGCGCACAGCATCACCGCCGACCTGGAGCAGTTCGCCGACGCCGAGGCCGCGATCGGCGAAGCCCGGCAGCAGCACGGCCGGCTCGACGCGCTGATCAACAACGTCGGCGGCACCATCTGGGCCAAGCCGTACGAGCACTACACCGCCGAGCAGATCCAGGCGGAGGTGCAGCGCTCCCTGTTCCCGACCCTGTGGACGTGCCGCGCCGTCCTCCCCCACCTCATCGCGCAGCAGTCGGGCACCATCGTCAACGTGTCGTCGGTGGCCACCCGGGGCGTCAACCGGGTGCCCTACGCGGCGTCGAAGGGCGGGGTCAACGCGCTCACCGCCTCCCTCGCACTCGAAGCGGCGCAGTACGGAATCCGCGTGGTGGCCACCGCTCCCGGCGGCACCGAGGCACCCGCACGCCGTGTTCCCCGCGGTCCCGGCGCGGACACCGATCAGGAAAAGGCCTGGTACCAGCAGATCGTCGACCAGACGGTCGACTCGTCGCTGATGAAGCGGTACGGCACGCTCGACGAGCAGGCCGCCGCGATCGTCTTCCTCGCCTCGGACGAGGCCTCCTACATCACCGGCTCGGTCCTGCCCGTCGCCGGTGGCGACCTCGGCTAGCCCCACAGATCTCGACCGCCTCATCGGCGGGGCGCGTTGCACCGCCTCGCCGATGGGGCATTTCTCTACCCGAATTCAACTGTGACACAGCACACTTTGATGCAAGGCCCGATTCCCCGTCACACCCACCGAGCGGAGATCACCATGACTCAATCCACCCCCGGCACCTGGGCAAGTCCGAGACACCGCAGCGCCGTCACCTGGATCGTCGCCATCGCCACGATCGCGATCATCTTCGACGGCTACGACCTCGTCGTGTACGGCACGATCCTCCCGACGTTGATGAACGATCCCGGCCAACTCGGCGAGATCTCCGCCCAGCAGGCCGGCGCACTGGGCTCGTACGCACTGATCGGCGTCATGGTGGGCGCACTCACCGCAGGCGCGGTGGGCGACTACCTCGGCAGGCGCCGGATGATGCTGGTCAACATCGCATGGTTCTCCGTAGGCATGGGACTCGCCGCGCTGGCCACGAACGTCACCATGTTCGGCCTGCTGAGATTCTTCACCGGCATCGGCGTCGGCGGTCTCGTCGCCACCGCGGGCGCGATGGTGGCGGAGTTCGCCCCTCCCGGAAAGCGGAACCTGTACAACGCGATCGTCTACAGCGGCGTCCCCGCAGGCGGAGTGCTCGCCTCCCTCCTCGCGATAGTCCTGCGCGACACGATCGGGTGGCGCGGCCTCTTCTGGATCGGCGCACTGCCCATCGTGATCCTCCTTCCGCTGGCGCTCGCGAAACTGCCGGAGTCGCCGAAGTGGCTCGTCGCCCGCGGGCAGGAGGACAAGGCCCGTCGCGTCTCCGAACGGACGGGTATCCCGATGCCCGGCGCCGAGGAGATCGCCGCGGAGCGGGCGTCGGTGGAGAAGGTCGGCTTCGCGGCACTCGCGACGCGCCGTTACGCCTGGGGCACCGCGCTTCTCGGGCTGATGAGCTTCTCCGGCCTGCTGCTCACCTACGGGCTCAACACGTGGCTCCCGAAGATCATGGAGGACGCCGGCTTCAACGCGAAGGGGTCGCTGTCGTTCCTGCTCGTCCTCAACGGCGGCGCGATCCTCGGCGGCCTGATCGCCTCGAAGGTTGCCGACGGCATCGGACCGCAACGGGTCGTCGCCACCACGTTCGGTCTCGCCGCGCTGGCCCTGATCCTCCTGACGCTCGGCTTCTCGCTTCCGGTGCTCCTCGCGTCCGTCGCGGTCGCCGGAGTCGGCACCATCGGCACCCAGGTCCTGATCTACGGATTCGTCTCCAACTACTACTCGACGTCCGCGCGCGGCGCCGGGGTGGCCTGGTGCGCCGGATTCGGCCGGCTGGGCGGCATCTTCGGCCCGCTGATCGGCGGCGCCCTGATCAGCGCCGGGATCAGCAGCCAGGTGGCGTTCTACGTCTTCGCGGGCATCGCCGTCCTGGGCGGGATCGTGACGTTCTTCGTCCCGCGCCAGCGGGATGCGGTTGCGACCACCAGCGAGGAGTCCTACTCCACCGTCCAGGTGTCGTGACCGGTCAGCAACCGCTGCAGCGAACCGTCGTCGACGGGGTCCGTCTCCCGGGCGATCTCGTTCTGCAGGCGCACCATGTCGTCGTACGTGTCCCGCGCGACGCTGCGGAACACACCCGTCACGGTATGGGTGAGGTCCTGGTCGGACAGCCTCGACAGTGCGTACGCGTAGTCGGGGTCGTCGGTGTGGGCGTCGTGCACCACGATCTCGTCCCGGTCGACGTCGGCGGTCGCGACGACCTTCAGGCCGAAACCGGATCGGACGACGCAGTATTCGCCTGAACCGCCGAACACGATCGGCTCGCCGTGGGTCAGCGGGATCAGGCGCTGCTCCGCACCGTCCTTGCGCAGGACGTCGAACGAGCCGTCGTTGAAGATCGGGCAGTCCTGGTAGATCTCCACGAAGGACGTGCCGCGGTGGGCCGCCGCCTGCCGCAGCACCTCCGTCAGCCCCTTGCGGTCCGAGTCCATCGCGCGGGCCGCGAACGTCGCCTCGGCGCCCAGCGCGAGGGACAGCGTGTTGAACGGGTGGTCGACCGACCCCAGCGGGGTCGACTTGGTGACCTTCCCGACCTCCGACGTCGGGGAGTACTGGCCCTTCGTCAACCCGTAGATCCTGTTGTTGAACAGCAGGATCGTCAGGTTGACGTTCCGGCGCAGGGCGTGGATGAGGTGGTTGCCGCCGATCGACAGCGCGTCGCCGTCGCCGGTCACCACCCACACCGACAGGTCGGGGCGCGTCACCGCCAGACCGGTCGCGATGGCGGGCGCGCGGCCGTGAATCGAGTGCAGACCGTACGTGTCCAGGTAGTACGGGAACCGGCTCGAGCATCCGATGCCGGAGACGAACATCAGGTTCTCGCGTCGAAGTCCCAACTCGGGCAGAAAACTTCGGATCGTCGCGAGAATGACGTAATCTCCGCACCCCGGACACCAGCGGACCTCCTGGTCCGAGGCGAAGTCCTTGGCCTTCTGCGGTTCGTCGGTCCGGGGCACGTGCGCCGTGGCGCTCAGTCCCAGATCCGTGCCCACCCGACTGATCATCCGAGTCACGCCGACTCCTCCTGCCGGGGTCCGGTCGATCGATAGGTCGCCGACGCGAGCGCGTTGGAGGTCTTCGCGAGTTCGTGCTCCCGCAACGTCCCGGCCAGTGCGGAGTCGATCACCTCGTGCAGTTCGTCGCCGAGGAAGGCGAGGCCCTTCACCTTGGTCACCGACTGCACGTCGACGAGGAACCGCGAGCGGAGGATCATCGCGAGCTGCCCGAGATTCATCTCCGGGGCGACGACGGTCCCGTAACTGCGAAGCACCGCACCGAGGTTCGCGGGCAGCGGGTTCAGGTTGCGCACGTGCACGTGGGCCACCTTCTTGCCCTCACGGCGAGCACGCCTGCACGCCTCGCCGATGGGCCCGTACGAACTTCCCCACCCGACGAGCAGCAGGTCGGCCTCCCCCGAGGGGTCGTCGACGACGGCGTCGGGAACGGTGATTCCGTCGATCTTGGCCTGGCGCAGCCGGACCATCAGGTCGTGGTTGGCGGGATCGTAGGAGATGTCGCCGCTGCCGTCTGCCTTCTCCAGACCGCCGATGCGGTGTTCGAGCCCGGGAGTTCCCGGTATCGCCATGGCACGCGCGAGCGTCTCCCGGTCGCGGACGTAGGGTGCGAACTCGCCGTCCGCCGGTGGCGCCGTGTCGACGCCGGGGTCGATCCGGTCCAGTGCGGACACGTCCGGGACGGCCCACGGTTCGCTGCCGTTCGCGATCGCACCGTCCGACAGCAGAAGCACCGGTGTGCGGTACGTGAACGCGATCCGGGCGGCCTCGACCGCCGCGCCGAAACAGTCCGCGGGTGAGCACGGTGCGATCACGGCCACCGGCGATTCGCCGTTGCGCCCGTACATCGCCTGCAACAGGTCCGACTGCTCGGTCTTCGTCGGAAGACCGGTGGACGGGCCGCCGCGCTGGACGTCGATGACGAGCAGCGGAACCTCCGTCATTACCGCCAGCCCGATCGCTTCGCTCTTGAGCGCCAGCCCGGGCCCGGACGTGCTCGTCACCCCGAGCGCACCCCCGATCGACGCGCCCAGCGCCGCGCCGATCCCGGCGATCTCGTCCTCCGCCTGGAACGTGGTGACACCGAGATTCCGGTGTTTGCTCAGCTCGTGCAGGATGTCCGACGCCGGGGTGATCGGGTAGGTGCCGAGGAAGACGTCCCGCGACGCCAGCCGCCCCGCGGTCACCACCCCGTAGGCCAGTGCCGTGTTCCCGGTGACCTGGCGGTACGTGGCCGGTGGGAGCGTCGCCGCCGACACCTCGTACGTCGTCGCGAAACTCTCCGTCGTCTCCCCGTAGTTCCACCCGGCCCTGAACGCGAGCAGGTTGCCCTCCGCGATCTGCGGCTTCTCCGCGAACTTGACCTGCAGGAACCGCTCGATGCCGTGAGTGGGGCGGTTGTACATCCAGGACAGCAGCCCGAGCGCGAACATGTTCTTCGCCCGCTCGCCGTCCTTCCGGCTCAGTCCGGCGGGTTCCACCGCACCCGACGTCAGCGTCGACATCGCCACCGGATGCACCACGTAGTCCTCGAGGGAATCGTCGTCGAGCGGGCTCGTGGCGTACCCGACCTTCGCGAGATTCCGCTTGGTGAACTCGTCCGTGTTCACGATGATCATGCCGCCGCGCGGCAGATCGGCCACGTTCGCCTTCAACGCGGCCGGGTTCATCGCGACCAGTACGTCCGGGCGGTCGCCGGCCGTGAGAATGTCGTAGTCCGCGATCTGGATCTGAAACGACGACACACCGGGCAGGGTGCCCTGCGGCGCCCGGATCTCGGCGGGGAAGTTGGGCTGGGTGGCGAGGTCGTTGCCGAACGCCGCCGCCTCCGACGTGAACCGGTCGCCGGTCAACTGCATACCGTCGCCCGAGTCGCCGGCAAAGCGGATCGCCACCCGCTCCAGCTTCGTGGAGTTGGCCCCCGTCATGAATGCACCCTCGTCATGAATTGCACCGAATCCTTCGACTCGTGTTCGCTCTGACCAGCAGCTTCTAACCTCACCGTACAAGCGTTCCCAATTTTCGCCAGGAAGACGCCGAAATAGCGCGTCGCGATACGGTGAGTGACGTGAGTGACCCAGGGAGTATCGAGTTCGTCGGACGTTCCCGCGAGCTCGCCGAACTCGAGGCGGCCCTGCACGAGACGGCCCAGCACGGGCCCGTCGTCGTGGTCGTCGAAGGCGTGCCGGGCATCGGCAAGACCACTCTGGTGGAACATTTCCTCGCCGCGCATACCGCCGTGCCCGCGTTCTCCGCGGTGTGTGCCCCGTGGGCTTCGAGCCGTCCCTTCGGAGTCGCCGAACAGCTACTGGGTACGGCCGTCACGTCGCGGGACCCGCTCGACGTCGCCCGTGAATTCGTCATGTCGGTGGGTCCGCGCGCCGGTGACGCGCCGTTTTTCGTCGTGGTCGACGACGCGCACTGGGCAGACCTCGCGTCGCTTCAGTCGCTGACCTCCGCCGTGCACCTGCTCGACCGTCCGGCCACGATCGTCCTCGTCACGAACCCGGATCCGCCCGACGGTGTTCCCGCGGACGTCCTCGACGTTCTCGACCGGCACAGCCGCCACCGGGTTCGTGTCCGCCCACTCGACGCGTCCGACGCTCGCGCCCTCGCGAGCAGCCTCGCGCACGTCGACCTTCCCGCCCCGCTCGCGCACCAGCTGGTCCAGCACACGGCCGGGAACCCGCGGCACCTCACGCAACTCCTCCAGGAAGTCGATCCGGTCGCCTGGGGACGCTGGCAGGCGGTCCTCCCGGTGCCGCACACGTTCGCCGCAAAGGTACGGTCGCTGCTGTCGGAGGCCTCACCGCAGGCCCGGGCGCTCGCCGAAGCGGCCGCAGTCCTGTCCGGGAGTCCGAGATTCGCCGACGCCGCCGCACTCGCCGGCATCGAACACCCGGTGGACGCGCTCGACGAACTTCACCGGGCAGGCCTCCTCACCGCCGGTGAGCACCGCGGTGTGATCGTGCTGACCTTCCCGTCGCCACTCACCCGCGCCGCCGTCTACCACAGCCTCAGACCGACCCGATTGCGCGACCTGCACGATCACGCCGCACGGATCGTCGAGGACGAGGGCAGGCGACTGGACCACCGCGCCGCGGCCTCCCCGTTCGCCGACCCGGCACTCGCAAACGAACTCGACCGCTACTCCGCGAGCAGGGCGACCGTCGGGGCGTGGTCGGCGGTCGCGGACGCACTGATCAAGTCGAGCCGCCTCACCGCGGATCGGCGGGAACGCGAGCAGCGGTTGATTCGCGCCGTCGACGCCCTCGTCGGTACCGGAAATCTGTCCCAGGCAGTGGCTTTCGCCCCGGAGATCGAGAGTTTCCCGGAAAGCCCGTTGCGGGACGCCGTGCTCGGCTACCTCGCGATCCAGCGCGGCCGTCGCGCGGAAGCCGAGGCGCTGCTCACCCAGTCCTGGGCCGCCTGCGACCCGGAGACCGATCCCGCCACCGCGGCCTTGATCTGCCAGCGGCGCGTCCTCGACTCGCTGGCCCGCTGGCACGGACCGGACCTCGTCGAGTGGGGTTCCCGGGCAGTCGCTCTCGTCGATTCGGCTGATCCGTCGGCCGTCGAATCCGCGGCGATCATGGGCCTCGGACTCGCCGCCACCGGCCGGATCGCGGAGGCGAGGGCACACTACGACACCCTGTCCGCGAAGATCGCCCTCGGCGCCCAGTCCCAGCGCTTCGACATGGCCCGGGGCTGGCTCGACCTGGCGCTGGACGATCCCGAAGCGGCGCGCCAGGAACTCGAGAGTGCCGTCCCCACGGCCTTCCGGATGGGCTCCACCCGCATCTCGCTGTGGGCGCAGGCCTGGTTGGCGCGAACACAATTCGCCCTCGGCGATTGGAACGGCGCCATCGCCACCGTCGACCGTGCCGCGCACCAACTCGAGGACGCCACGCTCGATCTTCTCCGGCCCCTCGTCCATTGGACCGGCGCGCAGACCCACGCGCTGCGCGGGAACTGGCCCGCGGCACAGGAGCATCTCCGCCTCGCCGTCGCGAGTTCGCACGACTACCCGATGATGTTCATCCCGTCCTCACTGGCGCGTGCCCAGTGCGCCGAAGTGGAGGCCGACTACGCGGCCGTCATCAGGGCGCTGGAGCCTCTCACCCGCCTGGAACCCCGGGAGGGGGTCGACGAACCCGGCTTCTGGCAGTGGCCAGACGTCTACGCGAACGCGCTCGTGATGACCGGGCACGTCGACGACGCGGACGCGTTCCTCACCCCGCACGAGGAACGGGCCGCGGAACGCGGGCACCGGTCCGCGATGGCGCGTCTCGGCTACGCCCGCGGTCGCATCGCCGGCGCGCGCGGCGACATCGACGCCGCCAGGGACGTGTTCGAGAATGCACTGACCCAACTCGACACCCTGCCCCTCCCCTACGACCGCGCCCGGGTGAACTTCGCGTACGGCCAGACCCTGCGCCGGGCAGGCAAACGACGCGAAGCCGACGCCGTCATGCAGGCCGCGCGGGAAGGGTATTCCGCGCTCGGTGCCACCTCCTACGTGCAGCGGTGCGACCGCGAACTGAAGGCAGGCGGCCTCAACGTCAAACGCAGCCGGTTCACGCTCGAGGAACTGACTCCGCAGGAACGGGCGGTGACCGAACTCGTCGCGGGCGGAGCCAGCAACAAGGAGGCGGCGGGCGAGCTGTTCCTGTCCGTCAAGACGGTGCAGTACCACCTGACCCGCGTCTACGCGAAGCTCGGCATCCGCTCGCGCAGCGAACTCGCGGCGCAGTTCCGCGATCAGGAGTGACGTTCCGGGTGGCGGGAACCCACCCCGAGGGTGCCTGTTCCGGGCGCCCTCGTCCGGCCAGGCTTGATCTCGACCGATGCAGCCGACCCACCGGAGTTTCGAGATGGATGACACGATCGACGCAGTACGAGCCGACCGCGAACTGAAGACCAAACACCGCGCCATGTGGGCGCTCGGCGACTACCCCGCCGTGGCGACGGACGTCATCGCGGACCTCGGCCCCGCCCTGGTCCGGGCGAGCCGGGTCAGGCCCGGTGACCGTGTCCTCGACGTCGCGGCCGGTTCCGGCAACGCCGCCATCCCCGCGGCGCTGTCCGGTGCGACCGTCGTCGCCGGCGACCTCACCCCGGAACTGTTCGACGCCGGCCGCCGCCGGGCCGCCGAACTCGGCGCCGAGGTCGAGTGGCGCGAAGCCGACGCCGAGGCGATGCCGTTCGCCGACAACGAATTCGACACCGTGATGTCGTGCGTCGGTGTCATGTTCGCCCCGCACCATCAGGACAGCGCCGACGAACTCGTCCGCGTCTGCAGGCCGGGCGGGACGATCGGACTGCTCAGCTGGACCCCCGAGGGGTTCATCGGTCAGATGTTCGCGACGATGAAACCGTACGCACCCCCGCCGCCTGCCGGCGCGCAGCCGCCGCCGCTGTGGGGTCGCGAGGACCACGTGCGGGCGTTGTTCGGCCATCGGGTGACCGACGTCGTGGCAACCCGGCACACCGTCCGCATCGACCGGTTCCGGACCCCGGAAGACTTCCGCGACTACTTCAAGACCCGCTACGGCCCGACCATCGCGGTGTACCGGAACATCGCCGACGACCCCGCCCGGGTGGCCGAGCTGGACCACGAACTCGCGGATCTTGCACGGCGTTTCGACTACGGCACCGGCAGCACCGTGATGAACTGGGAGTACCTCCTGCTCACCGCGCGGAAGTGGTAGCGAGCCCGACCACGACGCGGCCGGCCGGGCGGCGTCGACATCAGGCGTGCTGGGTGAAGCCCACCTGGCCGGGACGGCGGTTCGGGGCGTAGCCGAGCTTGGCGAGGGTCTCGTCGGCATCGGCGTAGGTCTGACCGATCCGGTAGATGTCGCGGGCCTCCTTCCCGGTGGCCACCTCCCGGCCCAGTTCCCCGGCCACCCGGACCAACTGCTCGATCTGCGCGACCGACGTCATCTTCTCGCCCTTGCGACCCCAGATCGTGTCCTCGTTCCCGCAGCGGGGGTGCAGGCCCATCGCGATCGCCATCGCGTTCACCGGCAACACCGACCGCATCAGGGTCTCGAGGGTCAGGCACGCACCGTCCGGGACCCGCTGGACGAAGTTCATGATGTTGTACGGGTTCGGGCCGTCGAAGCCGCCACCGATACCGACCCAGGTCAGGTTCAGCGGACCGGTGTACACCCCACGGCGGATCAGCCGCTCGACGGTCTCGAGCTGCGGGATGCTCGACAGCTGGAAGTGCGGCTGGATCCCCGCGGCCTGCAGCCGGCGCAGGTGCTCCTCGACCCACGCCGGGCCGGCCGGGACCGTCATCTCCCGGTACGCCTCCGCCAGCTCGGGGCGCTGCATCGAGGTGCCGGCGATGTCGTCGGCGGTCATCAACTCCATGATGTTCATCTGCGAGGTGTTGATCGCGATCGTCACCTGGTCCGGTGCCGGATCGAGGTCGGCGAGCATGT
>NZ_WXYH01000336.1:0-51655 GCF_009872365.1 Rhodococcus sp. T7 | reverse complement strand
TCACTCACGGCGATGATCTATCTCAATCTCGGCGGAATCGAGGTAAAACTGCCCACACAAACGTAAGGAGGGGCACGTATGTTCTATATTAGCTCGATCCAAGTTCGCAGGCAATACCTACGCTGCCCCGACCAGTCGCATGGCGAGGCCGGCGTAGAGGTCTGCGACGGCCTCCGGTTCGGTGTAGGCGCCCGCGGGAAACCAGCGGCAGATGTCCACGCACAGTGACATGAGGGCGAGGGTGACGCCTTCGCCGTCGGGGACGGTGAATTCGCCGGATGCCGCCCCGGCGTCGACGACGGAGCGGACGATGTGGGTGATATCCCGGCGCAGTTTGACCACGTCGCGGTAATGCTCCGGCGTGAGGGCGTTGAGTTCGTACTGCACGACGCGGGCCTGCGCGTGGTGGGTGGCCTGCCAGCTCGCGAACGCGCCGATCAGTGCCTGCAATCTCGTCGACGGCGCCTCGTCGGGTAGGTCGGCGTTCCTCACGACGTCGAGTGCAGCGGTGTGGCCTTCGTAACTGATCGCGAAGAGAAGTTCTTCCTTGGAGCGGTAGTGCGGGTACATCGCGGCCGGGCTCATGTCGAGGCGGGCGGCGATCTCGCGAGTGGTGGTGCCGCCGTATCCGCTGGTAGCGAAGGCGTCGACGGCTGCGGCTCGGATGCGGGCGGCAGCCTTGGACGGGCTGATCACCTGGCTGGGTGATTCGCTCATGTCTCTCTCCATCCTCGGCTGCGCGGCTGTTGACAATACCGCGTCACGCCATCAGTATAAGCAAGCGCTTAGAAAATAAGCAGACGCTTACATGCTCGAAGCGTGAATCAGTCAATAGCTCGACATCCAGAAGGAGCGGTCATGCGACGCACCCTGTACGGCCCCGATCACGAGGCATTCCGCGAATCGGTCCGGGAGTTCGTGAACCGCAACCTGCTGCCGGTGGCAGACAAGCTCATCGCCCAGCGGTTCATCGACCGCGAGATCTGGCTCGAAGCGGGCCGCAACGGCTTCCTCGGCCTCGAGGTCCCCGAGGCGTACGGCGGAAGCGAGGCCGGCGACTACCGGTTCAACGCCGTCCTCGGGGAGGAACTCGCACGCGCAAGCGCCGCCGTGTCGTCGAGCTTCGGTATTCACGCCGACGTCGTCGCGCCGTACCTCGTGCAACTCACGACCGAGGAGCAGAAGCAGCGCTGGCTGCCCAAGTTCTGCACCGGTGAGCTGCTCACCGCGATCGGCATGACCGAGCCCTCCGGCGGTTCCGACCTCGCCTCGCTCAAGACCACCGCGGTCAAGGACGGCGACGACTGGATCATCAACGGTTCCAAGACGTTCATCACCAACGGCTACAACGCCGACCTGGTGATCGTCGCCGCCCGCACCAGCCCCGAGAAGAAGTCCAAGGGCATCACCCTGTTCGCCGTGGAGACGGGCATGGAGGGTTTCGAGCGCGGACGCAAGCTCGACAAGGTCGGCCAGCACGAGTCCGACACCGCCGAGCTGTTCTTCGAGAACGTGCGCGTGCCGTCGACGAACATCATCGGTGAGATCGACCGCGGATTCATTCACATGATGGAGATGCTGCCGCAGGAGCGTGTCGGCGCCGCCGTCTCGAACATCGCGCACGCCGCGCCGATTCTCGAGGAGACGATCCAGTACGCCAAGGACCGCAAGGCATTCGGGCAGCCCATCGGGTCGCTGCAGTGGAACAAGTTCCTTCTCGCCGACCTCGTCACCCGTGTCGAGGTCACCCAGGCCTACGTCGACAACTGCGTCGCCGCACACGCCGACGGCGAGCTGACGGCAGTGGACGCCGCCAAGGCCAAGTGGTGGACTGCTCAGGTGCAGAACGAGGTCCTCGACCACTGCGTGCAGCTGCACGGTGGCTACGGGTTCATGACCGAATACCGTGCCGCGCGTGCATGGATGGATGCTCGTGTCACCAAGATCTGGGCCGGTTCGAACGAGATCATGAAGGAACTGATCGGCCGCGACCTCGGCCTCTGAGTCCGCACCCCTACAGCCCGACGACAAAGGAGTCGCTTCGTATGTCCGTTCTCGACAAGTTCAGCTTGACCGATCGGGTGGTCGTCGTGACCGGTGCGTCGTCGGGCCTCGGGGTGGCGTTCGCGCAGGCGGCGGCGGAGGCGGGCGCCGATGTGGTGCTGGCTGCGCGCCGCACCGATCGTCTCGAGAAGACCGCCGAACTGGTGCGGGCAGCGGGACGTGAGGCGCTGTGCGTCGCGACGGACATCGCCGACCCGGCGCAGGCGCAGAACATGATCGACGCGGCGATGGAGAAGTTCGGCCGCGTGGACGTTCTCGTCAACAACGCGGGCGTCGGTACCGCCGTCCCCGCGACGAGGGAGACTCCGGAGCAGTTCCGGCAGGTCGTCGACATCAATCTGAACGGCTCCTACTGGGCGGCGCAGGCGGCGGGCCGGGTCATGAAGCCGGGCAGCGCGATCGTGAACATTGCGAGCGTGCTGGGCCTCACGACCGCGGGACTTCCGCAGGCCGCGTACGCCGCGAGCAAGGCCGGCGTCATCGGTCTGACCCGCGATCTGGCGCAGCAGTGGGGCACTCGCAAGGGCATCCGGGTGAATGCGATCGCCCCCGGGTTCTTCGAGTCGGAGATGACGGACCAGTACCAGGACGGGTACCTCGAATCGATGAAATCGCGACTGGTTCTCGGTCGCCTCGGTGACCCCGAGGAGCTGGCTGCGACCGTGGTCTGGCTCGCGTCGGACGCCGCGGCGTACGTCACCGGTCAGACGATCGCGGTGGACGGCGGCATCACGATCACCTGAGCGCGGGTTGGGCGGGGCTGCGGTGCTGGCGTATAAGTAGGAAATGACCACGCGCACCGTCCATGAAGAGTGGGACGACCAGCCCGCCCCGTCGATGGCGGCCACCGATCTGCTGCGGGAGCCTCCGGCGACCCCTCGCGGTGCACGCACGCGCGCGGCGTTGGTGGCGGCCGCGCGGACGGTGTTCGAGCGGTCCGGGTACCTCGACGCCAGGCTCACCGACATTACGAAGGAAGCGAACTGCTCGACGGGGTCGTTCTACACGTACTTCGACAACAAGGAGCAGATCTTCGCCGCCGTGCTCGAGGTGGCGCAGGAAGACATGATGCACCCGGGCATGAAGCGGGTGCAGGACACCGACGACCCCTATGCGGTGCTGGAGGCGAGTAACCGCGCCTACCTGGAGGCCTACCGGCGCAACGCCAAGCTGATGGGGCTGCTCGAGCAGGTGGCCCACATCGACCCGGCGTTCGCGGATCTGCGGCGTCAGCGGGCCGACGCGTTCATCGCGCGCAACGCGCGGGGCATCGCGGAGTTGCAGGCGCGAGGCATCGCCGACAAGGAACTGGACCCGATGCTGGCGTCGCGGGCGTTGTCGGGGATGGTCAGCCGGCTTGCGTACAACGTGTTCGTGGCCAGCGTGAACGGGACCGACGGCACTCCTGTCGACTTCGACGACGTCGTGTTCACGACGACGCGGATCTGGGCGAACGGACTGAGGTTCCCCGAGCGGAGCTGAGCTCTCGCCTGCGGCGTGAGCGTGTGGGACACTTCGGTCCACAAAACTGAATCCGACACCGGGTTCAGGTTGTTTCTGTGGAAGACTGGGGCCACGTTCGTGTCCCCTCGAGGGAGGAATCTCGTGCAGGTTGCGCAGAAGGTTGCCGTCGTCACCGGTGGCGGCGGTGGAATCGGCAGTGCACTCGCGGAGCGGCTCGCCGCCGAGGGTGCCAAGGTCGTCGTTACCGACCTCGACGGCACCGGGCTGGAAGCGATAGTCCGGAGAATCGACGCCGAGCATCCCGGCGCTGCGCTGGCAGTGCAGGCAGATGCGTCCGACGACGCTCAGATCGCCTCGGTCATCGACGCCGCGGAGCGAGCCTTCGGGCCCGTCGACCTCTACTTCGCCAATGCGGGTGTCGCGGCAGGCGACCAGCTCGAACCCGACGACGCCGTGTGGGACCTCGCCCTCGACGTGAACGTCCGCGCGCACGTCCGGGCCGCCCGCCGCCTCGTTCCCGGCTGGATCGAGCGCGGGGAGGGGTACTTCGTCAGCACAGCATCGGCCGCCGGGTTGCTCACTCAGATCGGTTCCGCCCCCTACTCGGTGACCAAGCACGCCGCCGTCGGATTCGCCGAGTGGCTGTCGGTCACCTACGGCGACAAGGGCGTCCGTGTCAGCTGCCTGTGCCCGATGGGCGTCAACACCAAACTGCTCACCGACGACGCCGCCCTGTCGGCCATCGCCGCACGCGCCGTCACCACCGCGGGATCGGTGCTCGAGCCGGCCGAGGTGGCCGAATGCGTGCTCGCCGCAATGGAAGCCGAGCAATTCCTGATCCTTCCGCACCCCGAGGTGCTGGAGATGTACCGGCACAAGGGCGCCGACTACGACCGATGGATCCGGGGCATGCGCCGCTACCGGGCGACGCTCCTGGCCGAGCCGTCCTGACCCGACCGAGAAGCGAAGTGCGCACATACCGTACGAAGACCGAGAACAACCACCATGGAGGAAACAAGTGAGCCAGGAACGTAGAACCGCCATCGTCACCGGGTCGGCCAGGGGTATCGGCGCCGCCGTCGCGAAGCGGCTGGCGAGCGACGGGTACGCCGTCGCCGTGCTCGACCTGGACGAGGCCGCGTGTGCCGGCACCGTCGACGCGATCAAGGCCGCCGGCGGCGAAGCCCTGGCCGTGGGCGCGAACGTCGCCGACGAGGCGTCCGTCGCCGCGGCGGTCGAACGGGTGGCGACCGAACTCGGCGCACCGACGATCCTGATCAACAACGCCGGAATCACCCGCGACAACCTGCTGTTCAAGATGACCGTCGACGACTGGGACGCCGTGATGAACGTGCACCTGCGTGGCGCGTTCCTGATGTCGCGGGCCGTGCAGAAGCACATGGTGGACGCGGGGTTCGGCCGGATCGTGAACCTGTCGAGCACGTCCGCGCTCGGCAACCGCGGTCAGGTCAACTACTCGGCCGCGAAGGCCGGCATGCAGGGCTTCACCAAGACCCTGGCCTTCGAACTCGGCAAGTTCGGGGTCACCGCCAACGCGATCGCGCCCGGATTCATCGAGACCGAGATGACCGCAGCGACCGCCGAGCGGGTGGGCGTCGGCTTCGAGGACTTCAAGAAGGCGGCGGCGTCGCAGATCCCCGTCAACCGCGTCGGACAGCCCGAGGACATCGCGCACACCGCGTCGTTCTTCGTCAGCGAGGGTGCCGGATTCGTGTCGGGTCAGGTCGTTTACGTCGCCGGTGGACCGAAGGACTGATCGATGAAGGCGTGGCGTGTACACGAACTGGGTCAGCCGCGGGACGTCCTGACGTTCGAGGACGTCCCCGACCTCGAGCCGAAGCCCGGAGAGGTGCTGGTCAAGGTGCTCTCCGCGGCCGCCAACTTCCCGGATGTGCTGTTGTGCCGCGGTGAGTACCAGATCAAGCCGCCGCTTCCGTTCACTCCCGGCGTCGAGTTGTGCGGCGAGGTGGTGGAGCTGGGAGAGGGCGTGTCCGGGTTCTCCGTCGGCGACCGGGTGATCGGCATGCCGAGCCTGCCGAACGGCGGATTCGCGGAGCTGGCCGTCATGTCGGCGGCGACCGCGTTCCCCGCCCCGGAGGCCCTCGACGACGCCGAAGCATCGGCACTGTCGATCGGGTACCAGACGGGATGGTTTGCGCTGCACCGCAGAACGCAGATCCGGCCCGGCGAAACCCTGCTCGTGCAGGCCGCGGCAGGAGGCGTGGGCAGCGCAGCCGTGCAACTGGGCAAGGCGGCAGGCGCCAAGGTGATCGGCGTCGTCGGCGGGCCCGAGAAGGCGGCCTACACGCGGGAACTCGGTGCCGACCTCGTGATCGACCGGCACAGCGAGGACTTCGTCCAGGCCGTGAAGGACTTCACGGACGGACGCGGTGCGGACGTCGTGTTCGATCCGGTGGGCGGCGACTCCTACACGAAGTCGACCAAGTGCATCGCGTTCGAGGGACGCATCATCGTGATCGGGTTCGCGAGCGGCACCATCCCGTCACCCGGGTTGAACCATGCGCTGATCAAGAACTACTCGATCATCGGGCTGCACTGGGGTCTGTACAACGCCTACGACCCCGCCGCCATCCGGGAGTGTCACGAGGAGCTGACGAGGATGGCCGCGGCGGGCGAGATCACACCGATGATCAGCGAGCGGCTCGGGCTCACCGACGTCGCGGACGGCATCGGACGCCTCGGCGACGGGACGACGGTCGGACGGCTGGCGTTCCTGCCGGGACGCTAGCGGGCGCGCTTCGCGTACAGCTCCTCGAGGTTCTGCCGCAGGGTGGCCTCGGTGTTCTTCACGGCCGTTTCGACGAACGGTTCGACGATGAGACCGAGAGCCTTGCCGGTGAGACCGCCGGGGAGTTTGTACGCGAAGTCCACGCTGATCTCGGTCTTGTCCTCACCGTGCGCGGCGAACTCCCAGGTGGAGGAGTTGGCGGCGCCGTCGAGCGACGCCAGGGTGATGACCCGGTCCTGCACCCACTCGGTGACCTCGAGGCGCGACCGCAGGGTGCTCGGGCCGATGTGGATCGCGGCGTCGAATGTCGACTCCAGCCCCTGGTCGAATTCGCCGATCGGACGGAATTCGGAGACTCCGAACATCCAGTCGGGGACCGTCCGGTAGTCGTCGATGTACGCGAAGGCCACGTGGAGGGGCACGGCTGCGATCGCGGAGTGACGGACGTGGATCATCGGGTGGTCCCTGGCTCTCTGTCGGAGAAGGCTGTCGATCTGGGCGACCTCGTTCGACTCTAGTCAACTCCCGCGACCACGGCAGGGGAGCGGCGGGTACCTGTTCTACCGTAGGACCCATGACGGTAGAGGGCGCCCAGCGCAGCAGTTCCTGGCGTGAGTACACCGACCAGGGGTTGTCGAAGGTTCTGGCCGCGGCGCTGGCGGCGTTCGTCGAGAAGGGCTACGACGGCGCGTCGATCCGTGAGATCGCCTCACGTGCGGGGCTCTCAGTCCCCGGTCTCTACCACCATTACCCCTCCAAGCAGGCGTTGCTGGTGGGGCTGACGAATGTCGTGATGCGGGATCTCCTCGATCGCAGTCGAGCGGCGGTGTCCGAGGCGGGCCCGACACCGGGGGCGCGGTTCGACGCGGTCATCGAGTCGTTGCTGCGATTCCACATGTACCGCCGCGAGCAGGCCTTCGTCGCGTCCCGTGAGACGCGGAGCATGGAACCGGAGAGCAGGCAGGCGTACATCGCGCTGCGCGACGAGCAGCAGGAGATGCTCGACGACATCGTCCGCGACGGGGTGGCGGCCGGGCATTTCCGGACACCGTTCCCGGAGGATGCGAGCCGTGCCGTGGTCACCATGTGCGTCGCGGTGTCCACCTGGTACCGCGAGGACGGGCCGCTGTCGCCCGACGAACTGGTCGAGCGGTACCTGGCGATCGCGAGGAGCACCGTCGGCGCATCCGGCTGAGCCTTGACCCCGTTCCGAACCTGTGGGATCCTCGGGAACGACTTCGACCGAGCGAGTGATCGGTCGGTACCGGAGTCGCCGTACTGACTGGAGGTAGTTGTGGCGATCGATCTGTCCTATGCACCCGAGGTGACCGCACTCGTCGAGAAGACCGAGGCGTTCATCCGCGAAGTCGTGCTCCCCATCGAGGACGAGCACGGCGGCGACATCACCGCCGCCGGGGGCGACACCCTGCGCGTGCAGATGCAGAAGGCGGCGAAGGACGCCGGAATCTTCGCCCCGCACGCACCCGTCGAGTACGGCGGACACGGCCTGAACATGACCGATCGCGCGCCCGTCTTCGAGGCCGCCGGCTACTCGCTGTTCGGCCCGACGGCACTGAACATCGGCGCACCCGACGAGGGCAACGTCCACATGCTCGCGCACATCGCGAGCCCCGAGCAGAAGGAGCGGTTCCTCGCTCCGCTGGCGCACGGCGACATGCGGTCGGCGTTCGCCATGACCGAGCCGTCGCCCGGAGCCGGCTCCGACCCGTCCGCGCTGACCACGCGCGCCGAGAAGGTGCCGGGCGGGTGGAAGATCAACGGCCACAAGTACTTCATCACCGGAGCCGACGGCGCCGGATTCTTCATCATCTTCGCCCGCACGTCCGGTGTGCCCGGCGACCGCGGCGGCGCCACGATGTTCCTCACGCCGGCCGACGTGGAGGGACTGACGGTAGGGCGTCACATCGACACCCTCGACCGGGCAATGATCGGTGGGCACTGTGAGGTGTTCTTCGAGAATCTGTTCGTCCCCGACAGCGGGGTCCTCGGCGAGGTGGACCAGGGATTCGCCTACGCCCAGGTCCGGCTCGGACCCGCCCGGATGACGCACGTCATGCGCTGGCTGGGCGCCGCGCGCCGCGGCCACGACGTCGCCGTGGCGCACGTCGCGCAGCGGGACGGTTTCGGTGGCAAGCTGGGTGATCTCGGCATGGTCCAGAAGATGATCGCGGACAACGAGATCGACATCGCCGCCACCCGGGCGTTGCTGACGCGAGCCTGCTGGGAACTCGACCAGGGCGGCCACGCGAGCAACTCGACGTCCATCGCGAAGACCTACGCCGCCGAGGCGATCTTCCGGATCGTCGACAACTCCGTGCAGATGTGTGGCGGTCTCGGCGTGTCCGGCGACCTGCCCCTCGCCCGGCTGTCCCGCGAGGTGCGGCCGTTCCGCGTGTACGACGGCCCGTCCGAAGTGCACCGCTGGGCCATCGCCAAGCGCGTGGTGGGTGCCGCGAAGAAGGCCGCGCGGGAGGCCGGCGCATGAGCGAACACCGCGGGCTCGATCTCGTTGCTCTGCAGAAGTTCCTGTCCGATTCGAATGTCCCTCTGAATGGCGAGTTGCGTGCCGACCTGATCTCGGGCGGCAAGTCCAACCTCACGTACGCCATTCACGACGACTCCTCGCGGTGGGTGCTGCGAAGGCCGCCCACCGCGGGGCTCACACCCTCGGCGCACGACGTGGCCCGCGAGTTCCGCATCACGTCGGCGCTGCAGGGCACCGACGTACCGGTCGCCGCGACCGTCGCGTTGTGTGAGGACGACAGCGTCATGGGCGCGTCGTTCACCGTGGTGGAACACGTGACGGGCCAGGTGATCCGGACCAAGTCGGACCTCGATCCGCTGTCCGACGCGGACATCGACTCGTGTACCGACGAACTGGTCCGCGTGCTCGGCGCACTGCACAACGTCGACTACGACGCCGTCGGCCTGGGCGAACTCGGCCGTCCGGACGGGTACGTGGCGCGGCAGGTGAAGTTGTGGGCCAGTCAATGGGGGCGGGTGAAGACGACGGATTCCGCCGACGTCGACCGCCTGCATGCCGCGCTGGCCGAGTCGATCCCGCAGCAGTCGGAGTCGTCGATCGTGCACGGCGACTACCGCATCGACAACACGATCCTCGCGCCCGGTGACGTGAGCACCGTGGCGGCCGTCGTCGACTGGGAACTCTCCACCCTCGGTGACCCGCTCACCGACGTCGCCCTGATGTGCGTCTACCGGCATCCGGCTCTCGACCTGGTGCTCGGCGAACCCGCGGCGTGGACGAGCCCGCGACTGCCGTCGGCCGACGATCTCGCGCAGCGCTACACCGTGGCGTCGGGGCGTGAACTGGTGCACTGGAACTTCTACCTGGCGCTCGCGAACTTCAAGCTCGCCGTCATCGCCGAGGGCATCAACCACCGCTACCGGGCCGGTGCCACCGTCGGTGACGGTTTCGACAAGGCGGGCGACGCGGTGCCCGAATTCATCACAGCGGGCCTGCGCGCCCTGAAAGGACAGACGGTATGAGCCGCAGCGCACTGATCACCGGCGCCTCGCGGGGCATCGGACTCGGCATCGCCACCCGCCTCGCGGAGCAGGGGTACGGGCTGACGATCACGGCCCGCGACCGCGAGCGGCTCGACGCCGTGGCCGCCGACTTGCGGACCGCAGGCGCGAAGGACGTCGTCGTGGTCGCGGGGGACCTCGCAGACGAGGAATCGGCGGGACGGGTCGTCGAGGCGCACGCCGACGCCTTCGGTTCGCTCAACGCACTGGTACTCAATGCCGGGGTGGGCACCGCCGGCGCCATCGGCGAATTCCCCATGCGCCGATTCGACAAGAGCCTGGGCGTCAACCTGCGGGCGCCGTTCAGCCTGTTGCAGCAGTCGCTGCCGCTGCTCCGGACCGGTGCGGCGGAGAACCCGGGCCGCGGATCCAAGGTCGTCGCCCTGGCATCGATCACCGGCGTGTACGCCGAGGCGGGGCTCGCCGTCTACGGGGCGACCAAGGCCGCGCTGATCTCGCTCATCGAGACGCTGAACGTGGAGGAGTCCGGTAACGGGATCTCCGCGACCGCCCTGGCCCCGGCGTACGTCGACACCGACATGGCCGCGTGGACGCACGACACGATTCCGCCCGAGACGATGATCGAGGTGAACGACATCGTCGAACTCGTCGACGCCGTGCTGCGGCTGTCCTCGCGCGCGGTGGTCCCGAAGATCGTCGTCGGACGGGCCGGAACGGACGGCTACCGCGCCTAGTCCTCGTCCTCCTGCGCCTCGCCGCGCTTGCGGAAGAACTTGAACCCGGGGACGCCCTGGATCGCCTGACGCACCCCCTGGACCTCTTCGAGGAGCTGGTGGATCTCCGGCGACACGGTGTCGAGGGTCGCCAGGATGGGCAGGAGTCCCTCCATGCGCATCGTCAGCTCGGGCAGATGGTCCACCAACCCGATCGCGGCGTGAATCTCCTCCTCGGTGAGGTCGTCGACGAACCGCTGCGCGAGTGGGGCGGCCTTCGTCGCGAGCGGCTGGTACAGGTCGATCAGGGTCTGCGCCGACGCGGACGTGGTTCCTGCCGTGGCGACGACGGTGGCCGCCGCTTCCGCAACAGCGTTCGCCCGCGTCACCGCGATCTCGGCGCCGGTGCTGATCGCCTCGATGCGGGCGATCAGCACCTCGACCTGGTCCAGGAGGACGCCGATCCGGCCGGGAAGGGAGACGACGAGTTCAGCGGTGTCCGCCGACCATCGGGCGATTCCGGTGACGGTACGCACCAGGTCGCGGGTGCCGAGTTGTACGAGAGACATCGGCCCATCCTGCCTGATGGATTCGCACCTCACGTTTCGGTCGTGGCAGACGTCTACCTTTCAGAGGCCCGTACACCTGGAAGGATTGGCACCGTGAATGCCGACCGAGCAGCACACACTCTCATCGATTCGCCGATCGGCCCCCTGACGCTGGTGAGCGTCGACGGGGTGCTGAGCGGCATCTACATGGTCGAACACCGGCACCAGCCGAATCCCGCGACGTTCGGTGACCGCGATACCGCAGGGTTCGACGAGGCAACCACCCAGCTCACCGAATACTTCGACGGCCGGCGCACCGACTTCACCGTCGCGCTCGCCGCGCGGGGCACCCCGTTCCAGAAACGGGTGTGGGACGCTCTGCGCACCATCCCGTACGGCGACACGTGGACGTACGGGCAGCTGGCCGATTCGCTCGGGACACCGACCGCCGTTCGCGCGGTGGCGGCGGCGAACGGCAGAAATCCGATCAGCATCATCATCCCGTGCCACCGGGTGGTCGGGAGCAACGGCAGCCTGACGGGGTATGCGGGCGGTCTCGTTCGCAAACGGTTCCTGCTCGAACGCGAAGCGGAACGGGCGGGGCTCCGGCTGAGCCGATGACCCTGAAGCCGTTCGAAGACGTCGTGGCCGAGCACGGCCCGACGGTCCTGCGCGTCTGCCGGGCCGTGGTCGGTCCGGTGGACGCCGAGGACGCCTGGTCGGAGACGTTCATCGCCGCGATGCGCGCGTACCCCGACCTGAGTCCGGAGAGCAACGTCGAGGCGTGGTTGGTGACGATCGCGCACCGGAAGGCGCTCGACCACATCCGTGCACGTGACCGGAGGCCCGTTCCCACCGACGAACTGCCGGAGCAGACCACCGACCGCGGGCTTCCCGGCGGCCACGACCCGGAATTGTGGAAGGCGGTCGGCGCCCTGCCGATGAAGCAGCGGGCAGCGGTGGCGTATCACTACCTGGCCGGGCTGCCGTACACCGAGATCGCGGTGATCCTGGGCAACTCCCCGGCCGCGTCGCGGCGGGCGGCCGCGGACGGCGTTGCGGCGCTGCGCAAGACCCTCTCGATCTCTGTGAGTGGAGACATCACATGAACATGCCCGACATCGTCTATTCCCTGTACCCGTTGGACTCCCCGGTGGAGCAGAAACTGCGGGAGCGTCTCGCCGTCGCCGCCGCCGAAGCCGGGCTCCTCGACGTCGCGTACCGGACACTCGACACCCCGGTCGGTTCGCTGCTGCTCGCCGCCACCGATCGCGGGCTGGTGCGGGTCGCCTTCCCCAGCCAGGATCACGATGCCGTGCTGCAGACCCTCGCCGAGCAGATCAGTCCCCGGATCCTGCGGGCACCGGCCCGGCTCGACCGGGTCGCCCACGAGATCGACGAGTACTTCCTCGGCAGGCGCACGAGCTTCGACGTCCCGCTGGACTTCCGGCTGTCCAAGGGGTTCCGGCTCGAAGTGCTGCGCCATCTCCCCGACATCGACTACGGGCACACCGCCAGTTACGCGGCGGTCGCGGTCGCCGCGGGCAGTCCGAAAGCGGTGCGTGCGGTCGGCACCGCGTGCGCGCTCAATCCGTTGCCCGTCGTGGTGCCCTGCCACCGGGTGGTCCGCAGCGACGGCAGCATGGGCCAGTACGCCGGTGGGCCGGAGGCCAAGTCGATTCTGCTGACATTGGAGGCGGCGGCATGACCACCGTGACGCAACGCGTGAACGCTCTGGACTGGCCGACACTGCACGCCGAGACCGACACCGCGGGATGCGCGCAATCGGAGCAGATCCTGACCGCGGAGGAATGCGGGCAGATCGCGGACATGTACGAGGAGGCCGAACGTTTCCGGTCCACCGTCGACATGGCCCGGCACCGCTTCGGCTCGGGACAGTACCGGTACTTCGACTATCCGCTACCGGAAGTCGTGGCCGAACTCCGCGCCGCCTTCTACCCGAAACTGCTTCCCGTGGCACGGGACTGGGCGGTCAAGCTGAGGCAGCCGTCGCCGTGGCCGGACACCCTCGACGAATGGCTGGACCTGTGCCACGACGCAGGCCAGAAACGGGCGACGCCGATCCTGCTCAGCTACCGCGCGAACGACTGGAACGCCCTGCACCGCGACCTCTACGGCGACCTGGTGTTCCCGTTGCAGGTGGTGATCGGCCTCGACCGACCGGGGGTGGATCACGAGGGTGGCGAGTTCATGCTCGTCGAGCAGCGGCCCCGCGCCCAGTCGCGAGGCACGGTGACGACGCTGCGGCAGGGCCACGCGCTGATCTTCACCACCCGGGACCGGCCCGTGCGGTCGACCCGCGGTTGGTCGACGGGACCGGTACGGCACGGTGTCAGCACCATCAAACGCGGCACCCGCCGGACCCTCGGCCTGGTCCTGCACGACGCGGAGTGACCGTGATGTCCGCCTTGATACCCCGACCCCGGACCGTGGTGGCGCCCGGCGCCGTCCACGTCCCCGACTGGCTCACGCTGGAGGAGCAACGCCACCTGGTGGCCGAATGCCGGGGATGGGCCACCGCGCCGGTCCCGATGCGGGCCGCGCAACTGCCGACGGGGCACCGCATGTCGGTGCAGACGGTGTGCCTCGGCTGGCACTGGAAGCCGTATTCCTACTCGCGGACCGCTGAGGACGCGGGCGGTGGTCGCGTCGCGCCGGTGCCCGACTGGCTGATCGAACTCGGCCGGCGGGCGGTCGGCGAGGCCTACGGGGAGCCCGCCGACGGGTACACACCCGATGCCGCGCTGATCAACTTCTACGACGACGCCGCGAAGATGGGCATGCACCAGGACAAGGAGGAACGGTCGGACGCGCCGGTGGTGTCGTTGAGCATCGGCGACACGTGCACGTTCCGGTTCGGCAACACCGCCACCCGCACCAAGCCGTACACCGACGTCGAACTGCTGTCCGGCGACCTGTTCGTGTTCGGCGGCGAGTCCCGCTTCGCGTATCACGGAGTGCCGAAAGTGTTTCCCGGCACGAGTGATCCGAACTGCGGGTTGACCGCGGGGCGACTGAACATCACGCTACGGGTGACGGGTCTCGAGGACGGATGAGAGTGCAATTGCCGTATCATGGTCCGTTCACCCATGCACCGCTGTGGGGTGCGCTCCGCGCGCACACCGTGTCCGGGCTCGAGCGGCACGACCCCGACGGAACCCACACCCGGGTGGTGGACGGACCGCACGGGCCCGCGCTGGTGTCCGTTCTCGTGCGACCCGCCGACGGGTATGTCGAGGCGCACCTGACACCGGCGGACCCGGACGACGTCGAGGCGTTGATCGCGACGATCCGGCGCTGGCTCGACCTCGACGCGGATCCGCGGCCGATCGACGCCGCGCTGAGCCGGCACCCGCAACTTGCTCCGCTGGTGGCGCAACGGCCGGGACTGCGGCGCCTGGGCAGCGTGGACGGGTTCGAGACGGCGGTCTTGACCATTCTCGGGCAACAGGTTTCGCAGGCCGCTGCCCGGACGTTCGGCAGCCGCCTCGTGGCCGCGTACGGCCTTCCGGTCCACGACGGCTTCTTCGCGTTCCCCGAACCGGAGACGCTGGCGGCGCTCGCCCCCGAGCAGTTCCGCTCCACCCTCGGTCTCACCGGGGCCCGGGCCAGGACGGTGCTCGCACTCGCCGAGGCCGCGTCGAACGGACTGCGCATCGGCGCGGACACCGACCCGGCCGAGTTCCGGGCCGGTCTGCTCGCGCTGCCCGGTATCGGTCCGTGGACGGCGGACTATCTGACGGTGCGGGTACTGGGCGACCCGGACGCGTTCACACCCGACGACCTCGTGCTCAAACGGGCGCTCGGCGTCAAGACCGGCAGGCAGGCAGCAGAACTCGCCGAGGCGTGGCGTCCGTGGCGGGCGTACGCCCTGTTCCATCTGTGGACGGACGAAGCGTATTAGTCCTTGGCCTTCGCCAGCGCCGAAGGCCACCAGATCTTCTTGCCGATGTCGTGGGAGAGGGCCGGGACGAGGATGCTGCGCACGACGATCGTGTCGAGCAGCACGCCGAACGCGACCGCGAAGCCGACCTCGGCGAGGAACACCAGCGGCAGCACACCCAGCACCGCGAACGTCGCGGCGAGCACCACACCGGCCGATGTGATGACCCCACCGGTCACCGCCAGTCCGCGCAGCACACCGGATTTGGTGCCGTGTTCCTCGGTTTCCTCGCGGACCCGCGTCATCAGGAAGATGTTGTAGTCGATGCCGAGGGCCACGAGGAACACGAACGCGAACAGCGGGAACGCGGGATCCGCGTTCGCGAAATGGAAGACGTGGGTGAAGAAGAGCCCGCACACCCCGAGTGTGGCCGCGAACGACAACACCACGGTGGCGATGAGGATGATCGGGGTGAGCAACGCGCGGAGCAGGAGGGACAGCACGACGAATATGACGACGAGAACGATCGGGATGATCAGGTTCCGGTCGTGGACCGACGCCGTCTGCACATCGAGGGTCGTTGCCGTGCTGCCACCGACCAGCGCGTCGGCGCCGGGCACGGCGTGCGCGGCGTCCCGCAGTCGTGTCACCGTCTCGAGGGCTTCCGGGGAATCGTACGAGTCGGCGAGGGTCACGTTGACGACCATTCGACCGTCGATCGGTGCGGCGGTGAGGAAGTCGGGTGCGCACCCCTGCCCGGCCGCCGAGGCCACCGCCGCCGGGTTCGACTTGACGAGGGCGGACAGCTTCTCGACATCGACCTGCGGGCACACCGCGCCGGGGTCCGTCGACACGCCCTCCACGCCGCTCACGGCCGCGATGACGGCGTCCGTCTGGTCGGCGTTGGTGACGATGACGGCGGGCGCGCCGGCGCCCGGATCGAATTTGGAGTCGTACAACTCCTGGCCGACGACGGCGTCGGGCCGGTTGGTGAAGTTCTCCGAAGACGACAGCCCGTCCGTCTTCAGACTGCCGATACCGACCAGGAACAGCACGGCCAGCAGCACCGTCGTCCCGATCCAGAGGGAGCGGTCCTTGCTTCCGACCTGGGCGGCGATCTTGCCCCACAGGCCGTGCGTGGTGAGGTCGGCGGCCTGATCCACCTTGGGTTTCCGCGGCCAGAACACCCACCGTCCCGCCGCGGACAGTGCCGCCGGCAGGAACGTCATCATCACGAGATACGTGCACGCGATGCCGATCGCGGCGACCGGCCCGAGGCTCTTGTTGGAGTTCAGTTCGGAGAACGTCAGGCACAGCAGACCGAGGATGACGGTGACCGCCGACGCCGTGATGGCGGGAGCCGATTCCTTCCAGGCCTTGATCATGGCGTCGAACCGGCTGGGATAGAAATGCAGTTCTTCCCGATAGCGGGAGATCAGGAGCAGCGCATAGTCGGTGCCTGCCCCGATCACGAGGACGAACAGGATGCCCTGACTCTGCCCGGTGAGCGTGAGCACGTCGGCCTTGGCGAGGAAGTAGATGACCATCGACGCCAGACCGAGCGCGAGCAGAGCCGAGAAGAGCGGGAAGAACCACAGCACCGGGGAGCGGTACACCACCAGCAGGATCAGGACCACCACGAGCAGTGCGGCGCCCAGCAGTGCGCCGTCGAGTCCGGCGAACGCGTCGATGAACGCCACCAGCAGGCCGCCGGGACCGGCGGGGAGCACCTCGAGCCCGGTGGCCGCGTCCTTCGCGGCGGTGAGGACGTTCTCCTCGGTGGCCGCGAGCACGTCGCCGGCGACCGCCGTGCCGTCCTCCTTCGCGACGAGGGGAACGAAGATCGACGCCGTGGTGCCGTCCTCCGAGAACTGTGGCTGGGACATGCCTTCGGCGTCGACGCCGTCGACGGCCGCGATGGCGTCGTGCGCCTGCGCGACGGCGGCCTTGTCCTGTTCGGTGAGCGGTGCGTCGCCGTGGAACAGCACGAAACCGGGGATGGTTTCGACGGTGAGGAACTTGGACGCTTCGTTGGTGACGATCGTCGATTCGGCGGAACTCGACAGGTAGGCGGCGTTGTCGTTCTTCTGGACCTCGGTGAGCTTCCCCTGGAACGTCCCCCCGAATCCGCCCGCGAAGAACGCGACGATCGCGATGGCCACGATGGTGAACGCGGGCCAGCGAAATCTGCGCGACTTCTCGCCGCTCGTGCTCGAGTCCGTCGAATCCAACTTCGTCATGGGTTCTCCTTCGCCGCCCCCGCCAGCAGTGCGTCCCAGTACACCATGCCGGGCGCACCCGCGACACCGGAAACCTGCGCCCGTCAGGCCTCGTCGGAGGTTTCCGCGTAGCAGTCCCGCACCGCCACATCCATCGGAAACCGCACCCGTGTCTCGCCGAACAGCAACCGGGTGGCTACGTCGACCGCACCCAGAACGTGCCGCGTCGCCGACTCCGGGTCCCGGGTGTGGACCATCACCTCGTCGTGCTGGAAGAAGACCAGTTCGCTGTCCGGTTCGTCGGCCAGGCGGCGCCGCAGATCGGCGAGCACGCACAGCGCCCACTCGGATGCCGTGGCCTGCACCACGAAGTTTCGGGTGAACCGGCCGCGGGAACGCGCGTCGCCGTGCGACCAGAAGTCGGGGGACGGCGGTGGGCAGGCGCGACCGAGCCACGAGTGAACGACCTCGCCGCGTTCACCGGCGCGGGCCGCACGCTCCACGTATTCGACGGCGACGGGAAAGCGGGTGCGCAGCAGCGTGAGCAGCGAACGGGCCTCGCCGGCGGTGGCGCCGTACAGCACACCGAGGATCGCGACCTTGGCCTTGCCGCGGTCGCCGTCGAACGTCTCCGCCGCGACCGGTGCGTACAAGTCGTCGGCGCCCGCGGCGGCGACCATCCGGGCGTCACCCGACATGGCGGCCAGGATGCGCGGTTCGAGTTGGCCGGCGTCGGCGATGACGAACGTGTGACCCGGGTCGGCGATCACGCTCGACCGCAGCGGTTTCGGAATCTGCAGTGCGCCGCCGCCGCGGCTCGCCCAGCGGCCTGACACCACGCCGCCGGGAACGTAGACCGGGCGGAACCGGTCGTCGCGGACCCAGCTCTCCATCCATTGCCAGCCGTTCGTGCTGAACAGTTTGGACAGATCCCGATGGTGCAGCAGCAGCGGGACGGCGGGGTGATCGACCTCGCGCAGCAGGTGTTTGCGGGTCGACGCGAGTTCGATGCCCTCCCGGCGAAAGGCGTCGACGACCTCGACGTGGGACGCCGGGTTGATACGACGGCCGAACGCCGCCCCGATCTCCACGGTGACGTCCTGGATGCGCTGCGGCAGGTCGTACCCGGCGGGCCGGGGCCCGAGCGTCGTCTCGAGGAACGCGCGGTGGGCGGCGGTGGAGAACGGCAGACCGTCGAAACTCATCTCCGCGGCGGCCAGCGCTCCCGCGGACTCGGCGGCCACCAGCAGGTCGAGTTTCGCGTCGTCGCCGATCGTCTTCCGCTGTTCGGCGAAGTCGGTGACCACCTGCGCCGGATCCGTGGTGGGTGCGGTGTCGAACAGGCCGGGGCGTTCGTCGACGGGTTCGTCGGCCGGCGGCGCGGGAACACCGTCGCGCATGCTGAGGACGGCGTGGGTGAGCGCGAGGTCGTGGCAGCGCCGCACCCGCACCCCGGCCCGCAGCAGCGCCGGATAGACGGCGGCGGTGCTCGTCCACACCCAGCGGGGGTGCTCGGCGGCTTCGATGTCGCGGACCGCGGCCGCGGCGTCGGAGTGCCGACGCGGCGACTCGACCGGAACTCCCGAGGGATCGGTGCGAACGGTCGTCGCGCCACCGTCGGCGCCGGAAACCATGACCACTCTCACGGGCCCAGTCTGCTCTGCGCCACCGACAGGCGATAATCCGCCGCCGGACGGGGGTGAATCCGCAGGTCGGCACTACACTGAAACGCAGACGCTTCTCGCCGGAAGGAGGGGCATCCGATGGCAACCATCGAAGAGTTCGAGCAGACGGTGACCGACAAGGTGATCGCCGGACTGCACGACCGATTCGCCGACTACGAGCGCCGCGGAGTCGGACTCGCCGAACTCGGCGACCCCGATCGGTTCGTCGAGCGGATCCTGGCGGCGGTGCCCGCCCCGCATCCCTGGTACGAACAGTTCGGCACGGCCTGGTCGTCCGCGCCCGCGTGACTCACGCCCCGGCCGCTTCCACCGGTGCGGGTTCGGTCTGTGCCTTGTGGCGGCGGTGCAGACCCTTGCGGTCGTAGAACCGGGTGATGACGGCACCGAAGACGAGGCCGATGAGCAGGCCGGCGAGGGTCATCCACACGGCGTGAATGAGGCCGGCGTCGCCGGATGCGCCGAAGAACATGATGGCGCGCACCCCGATGTAGATCTGGTGCATCGGTTCGAACTCACCGAGCCACGCGTACAGCCGCGGCGCCGCCTCGAGCGGGATGGTGCCCCCGGACGAGGGGAGCGCCAGGACGACGAAGACCATCAGGTTGATGAGCAGGCCCAGGTTCCCGAACGCGGCCATCACCGACATCGCCGTGATGCCGACGGCGGCGATCGCGAACGCGCCGTACTCCCACAACGCGAGCGGATCGGTGATCGGCAACCCCAGGGCGGAGCTGATCCACAGGTACAGCCCCGACACGATCATCGCCAGCGCCACCATCACCGCCCACTTGATCAGCAGGGTGTTGAAACGGGAGATCGGGACCGCCTCGTTGTGCAGGTACAGCGGCCCGACCTCGGTCGGGGTGAATCCGAGCAGGCCGTCGATCAGGGTGCTCGCGATGGTTGCACCGGTGAATCCGGCGAGGACGATCAGGAGCGCGTAGTAGAACGCCGCCAGTCCGAAGCCGGTGCCGTCCGGCAATGGGTTGTGGGCCACGACCCGCACGTCGATGGGGTCGTCGAGCACGAGCCGGCTGGCCCCCGACAGCTGGAGGTCGGGGGCTGTCGCCTGGAGTTGCTGCGTGACCTGGGTGGTGAGCTGCTCGCCCATCGTCTGGTTGGCCTTGGCCATCGCCATCTCACCGATGTTCTGGACGAGGTTCGCGCTGATCGTGCCGGCGCGGGGGTTCGTGTAGATGGTGATCACGGGTCGCTCGACGTCCCCGGGGATCACGCTCGCCTGGGCGAGGATGAAGGTGCGTTTCGTGAAGTCGCTCGGGATGACGATGGCGCCGTAGATTTCCCCGTTGTCCAGTGCGGACTGGGCCTGTGCGATCCCGATCTGCCGCAGTTCGATCTTGTTCGGGTCGACGCCCTCGAGGAGGCCCGCGGTGATCTGGTTGCCGAAGTTCTGCTGCTGCGGCGGATCGGAGTTGGGCAGGGTGTCGCCCTCGTCCTGGTTGACGAGGGCGATGGGGAAGTGGTTGAGGTGCTTGGGGGGATTGAGCATGCCGCCCATGTAAAGCGCGGCGAGCAGGGACATGACGACGGAGACGAGGAGCACGGGAGCTATCCAGAACCGTGGTGTCCGCAGCACGCTCATCTTGCCGGTATCGCTGGTTTCGTGTGCCATGGCCCCTCGCGTCCTCCCGTGTCCGTGCCGACCCTGAGATCGACCAGCCCGGTCAAGCGTAGGCGGTGAGGCGGGAATTTCAGGGCCGAGTGGACGACCGGGCCGGTCGGGTCATCGCGCGGCGGTGACCTCGAACCAGGCGTCGAGCGTCGGCTCCCCGACGAGGTCGACGAGATCGACCTGCACACCGTCCGCCCGCCAGCGTTCGACCAGCGCCATCACGCGCACGGAGTCCATTCCCTCGTCGAGGAGGTTCGCGTCGTCGTCGATCTCGGTGACCGGGACGTCGAGGACGTCGGCGACGTCGGCGCGGATTCGGTCGCGGGTCGGAACTGTGCTGGGTGCGGAACTCACTGTCATCCTCCGGTGCGTCGGCCGGACGCGGCGCGTTGAGCCGGTTCGGTCACATGGGGTAGGTTGCTGGGTTAGTGAAGCCTAAGCATAGTTGCTCTCCGCGCGAACGGCGAACCGGAGAGCTGTTGCAACCGAATGTGAATGGATGACAATGGCTGGATTATCGCGATACGCAATCGACTTGACGCCTCTCCGGACGAGTCGCGAGTTCCGATACATCTTCATCGCCCGCACGATCTCCATCTTCGGTCTGGGTCTGCTGCTGGTGGCCGTGCCACTGCAGGTGTACGACATGACGAATTCCACACTGGCAGTAGGCGCGGCGAGCATCGTCGTGGGCTCCTCGGTGTTCGTCGGCACCCTGTTCGGCGGCGTGGTCGCCGACCGGTACGACCGCAGGCCGGTCATCTCGCTCGCCCGGGCTGCCGCGGGTGTGGCCTTCGCGATCCTCGCGGTCAACGCGTTCCTCCCCACACCCCAGTTGTGGATCATCTACCTGTGCGGCGTGATCGAGGGCCTCGCAGGCGGCATCTCCGCGACCGCACTGATGGCGGTGATCCCGTCGCTGCTGCCCAAGGACAAGATGGCCGCCGCCGGCGCCCTGATGACGGTGATGGCCGATCTCGGCACTGTCGCGTCGCCCGCCATCGGCGGTGTGATCATCGCTGCGACGTCCGTGGGCACCAACTACGTTCTCGCCGCGGTGTCCTCGGGGATCACCGCGTACTGCATCGCCAGGCTGCCGTCGCTGCCGCCGCCGGTCAAGAACACCGAGAGTCCGCTGCGGTCGATCGCCAGCGGTTTCACATACGCGGCCAAGGACTCCGTCGTCGGCGGGACGCTGCTGGTCGGCTTCTGCGCGATGATGCTGACCGGCTGGAACGTGCTGCTGCCCGCCTACGCGAGTCAGGTGCTGCACGCCGGACCGGCGGCCACCGGACTGCTCTACAGCGCTCCCGCCGTCGGCGCCCTCACCGGGTCGCTGACGAGCGGCTGGACGGGTACCGCTCGGCGCGGTGGCCTGATCGTGTTCCTCGCGGCCATGATCGCGTCGGCCGGGCTGATCGGCGTCGGCGCGGTCCCGATGATCGCGGTCACGTTCCTCGGTCTCGCCGCACACGGCTTCGGGCGTGTGCTCGGCGACATCCTCCGATATGCGGTCATTCAGACGGAGACCCCCGAGGAATACCGCGGACGCGTCGCCGGTGTGTGGGGCGCCCAGATCTCCACCGGCTCGGCTGCCGGAGCGCTCGTCGCGGGCGCCGTCGGCGCCGCGGTGGGACCGCGGGAGGCGTTCCTCCTCTACGGAGCCGGCGGCATCGTGGTGCTGGCGGTTCTCGCGGTGGCGTTGAGGGGACTGCGCACCTACAGCAGTGCCGCTGCCGAAGAGGACGACCTCTCGGCAGCGGCACAGTGACGCTGTCAGGTGGGAACTAGCTGGCCTGAGCGTTGTTCGCGGCCTGCGACAACTGCGGGAGCAGCTTGTCCAGCAGCCACGGCACGCTGAGCACGTTCGGCGAGCTCGACGCGAACACCAGCGGCGGATCGGTCAGACCCACGTAGGCGTTGTCGCGCACGGCCTTCACGCCGGCGAACAGCGGGTTCGACTGGACCTCGTTCTGCAGTTCGGGCGAGAGGTACCAGGCGAGCAGCACATCCGGGTTGTACGTCGGCAGCAGTTCCATGCTGACCGGAGCGGCGAACTTGGTCTGGTCACTGCTCTCTCGCAACTTCTGGGCGAGCGGGTCGACCGTGAAACCGAGGCTAGCCAGCATCTTCAGGCGAGGATCGGTGTCGAAGTAGAAGTTGTACGACCCCGGCTCGGTGCCGCTGCCGAAGGCCACCGTCTTGCCGGCGAACTCGGGGTGCTGCGACTTCGCCTGCGCGAGCGTGTCCTGCGTCTGCGTCACCAGCGCCTCGGCCTGTGCCGACCGGCCGAGGGCCTTGCCGACGGTGGTGATCTGGTCTTCCCAGCTGGTCGCCCAGCGACGCTCCGGGTACGCCACGGTGGGGGCGATCGCCGACAGCTTGTCGAACTGCTCCTGGTTCACACCGGAGTGCACGGCCAGGATCACGTCGGGGGCGAGTGCCGCGATCTGCTCGTACGGCATCTCCTTGCTCGACGCCGTCAGCAACGCGGGTTCCGCGTTCGGATCGAGCTCTTCGAGCTTCGCGCGCGACCACGGCAGCAGGCCGTCGTCGGTTCCGGTGTCCGACTTCATGTTCTGCACGGCGACGGGCACGACGCCGAGCGACAGCGCCGCGTCCTCGCTGCCCCAGCCGATCGTGACGACGCGTTCCGGTGCCTCCGGGATCTCGGCGGTGCCGAGCGCCGACGGAATCGACACGGGGAAGGCCGACGCGTCGGCCTGTCCGGTGGCGGATCCCGCCGCGTCGGTCGAGTCGGACGTCGACTCGCTGCAGGCACCCGCGAACAGCGCGGTTGCCGCCATCATCACGATTCCGGCTCTACGCCAGTATCTTCCGGACGTTTTCATCGATCTCCCTGTTCTTTGTTGATGGGGTTCATGGGCGAGCCGAACGAGGCGAGTGCCTCGTTCACGACGGAACCGACTTCGCCGATCCAACGCGGCTGAGTCATGTCCTTGTGCTCGCAGTCGAGGTCGTGGTTGACGATGGTCCCGGTCAGGTAGGGCCGCCACAGGTCGTACGTCGCCGCGGTCGGAGGATTCCTGGCCGCGGTGAAGAACAGCATGTCGGAGTCCACGACGATCTGTGAGGGTTCGGATTCGAGGCGCACGGCGTTCGCGAAGTTGTCGATCATCGCGGCCGGTGTGTGCTCGTTGATCCCGGCGAGGGCACTGCCCTCGCCGCGCAGGATGTCGATCACCTGCTGCCGGTCGAGTCCGTCTGCAAGAAGCGGTTCGGGGTCGTAGCCGACCATGTACAGCAGTGCGGCGAGCGCGTCCTGCTCCGTCGGCATCGACGCCCATGCATCCGACGGGAAGGAGTCGAGCATGACGAGCATGCCGAGTTCCTCGCCCTGGTTCTGCAGCGCGCCCGCGATGGCATGCGCGACGACGCCGCCCAGTGACCATCCGAGGAGGTGGTACGGGCCCGTCGGCTGCACGGTCCGCATGTGCTCGATGTATTCGGCGGCCATGTCCTCGAGCGTTTCCGGCGGCCGCTTGGACGTCGACAGGTTGGACGCCTGCACGCCGTACAGCGGGTAGTCGTCGTCGATGTGACGCAGCAGACCCGAATAACCCCAGCTGATCCCGCCGGCGGGGTGGAAGCAGAACACCGGTGGCCGGAAGCCCTCGGTGCGGAACGGAAGCAGCACGGCCAGGGCGTCGGCGTCGTGATCGTCGTCGAGGCGCCCCGCCAGCTGGGCCACGGTCGGTGCCGCGAACAGTGACGCCACCGTCGCGGTGACGGACAGGCGGGAGGAGATCGCGCTCATCAAACCGGCCGCCATCAGCGAGTGGCCACCGAGGTCGAAGAAGCTGTCGTCGATGCCGACCCGCTCGATACCGAGGGCCTCCGCGAACAAATGGCACAGCACCTCTTCACGGGCCGTGCGCGGCCCCCGCTCGGACACCTGCAGGGACAGGTGCGGAACGGGGAGCGACGACTGGTCCAGCTTGCCGTTGGGGAGGGTCGGGAACTCGTCGACGGCGATGAACGCGGCCGGGATCATGTAGTCCGGCAACCGGCTGGCGGCGCGGCGGTGCAGCTGGTCGGGGTCGATCCGGCCGCCCGGCACCGACGTGGCGTACGCGACCAGCCGCTGATCGCCCGGCCGGTCCTCGCGGACCACGACGACGATGTGCTCGACGTCCGGGTCACCGGACAGCACGGCCTCGATCTCGTTGAGCTCGATGCGGAATCCGCGCACCTTGACCTGTGAGTCGGCGCGGCCGGTGAAGTAGATCTGACCATCGCGGCCCCACCACACCACGTCCGACGTCCGGTACATCCGACTGCCCGGCGCCGCGAACGGGTCGGCGACGAACCGCTCCGCCGTCTTGGGGCTCTGATTGCGGTATCCCCGGGTGACGCTAACACCCGCGAGATACAGCTCGCCGGACACCCCCGGGGGCACCGGCCGCAGCGCGTGGTCCAGGACGTACGCGTGCTTGCCCGGATCGACGACGCCGATGGGGACGGGACCTTCGTGCCCCGGTTCGACGAGGGCCAGGGTGGCGTTGACCGTGCACTCTGTGGGCCCGTACGCGTTGAACAGCCGGCGGCCGGGTGCGTACCGCTCGATCAGCTGCGGAGTGAGCTTCTCGGCGCCGAGCATCAGGTCGACGCCGTCCGGGATGGGGTGTTCCGGCGGGAACGCGGCGGCGAAAGACGGTGGTACACCCACGAAGTTCACGTCGTGTTCGGTGATGACCCGGGCGAGCGGCTCACCGGGGATGCGGTCGGCGTCCGTCGAGACCACCAGCGTTCCCCCCGACAGCAGTCCCCACATGATCTGCCAGAACGCGAGGTCGAAGCTGATGGACGAGAAGTGCAGCGCCCGCGTGCGGTGGTCCATGCCGATCACGTCGGACTGCAGTGACAGCAGGTCCGCGATGCCGAGGTGGGGGACGACGACGCCCTTGGGGACTCCCGTCGAACCGGACGTGTAGATGAGGTACGCGGCGTCGTCGAGTTGCAGCGGCCTGCTGCGGTCGGCGTCCGTGGGGGTGCTGACGGGCTGGGTGCCCAGCAGCGACTGCAGGTCCGGATCGTCCAGGTCGAGGATGGGCACGCCGGTGCCGAGCGGGGTGCGGTCGGGCACCCCGACGGACGAGGTGAGGATCGCGACCGGGGCGCCGTCGGTGAGCATGTGCGCGATCCGGTCGGCCGGGTACGTGGGGTCGACGGGAAGATATGCGGCACCGCTCTTCAGCACGGCGAGAACACTGATGATCAGCTCGGCGGACCGGTCGAGGGCGATCGCGACCACGTCGCCGGGGCCTGCGCCCCGCGAGATCAGCAGGTGCGCAATCCGGTTCGCGCGTTCGTCCAGCTGCCGGTAGGTCAGCGAAACGGCGGGCCGCACGCTCGATCCGACGGCGAGGGCCTCGGAGTCGGGGGTGCGGGCCACCTGCTCCGAGAAGTACTCGTCGAACGTGCGGGCGGGGATGGAGTGCTCCGAGTGGGACCACTCGCCGAGCACCCGATCCCGCTCCTGCGGGGTCAGGATGTCGAGCAGACCGATCCGCTGCTCGTGATTCGCGACGAGTCGCTCGATCACCACGGCGAGGCGGTCGGCGAGGGATTCGACCGTTGCGGTGTCGAAGAGTTCGGTGGAGTACTCGAACGTGACGTCGACGCCGCCGCTGTCCGGACGTTCCTGAAAGCGCAGCGCCAGATCGAATTTCGCGGACGTCGCGTCGAGCATCCGCGCGGACGCGGTCGTCCCGTCGAATCGCTCCGTCGTGCCGTCCTGCTTCCAATGCGAGAGCATCACCTGGAACAGCGGGTGGCGCGCCGACGACCGTGGGGGATTGACGAGTTCCACGATGCGGTTGAACGGCACGTCGGCGTGGTCGACGGCGTCGAGGTCGACGGCCCGGACCCGGTCCAGCAGCTGGTCGAAGGTCGGGTCGCCCGAGACGTCGGTCCGCAGGACCACCGTGTTGATGAAGCAGCCCACCATGGCGTCGAGGTCGGGGTGACTGCGACCGGCGACGGGCACACCGAGGGCGATGTCCTCTCCGGCGCCGAGCCTTTCGAGGAGCACGGCCACCGCGGCGTGGACGATCATGAAGAAGCTCGCGCGCCGCTCGGTGGCCAGCGCATCGACAGCCGCGTGCAGCGACGGTGACAGCGTGCGGTGGACGCTCGCGCCGCGATTCGTGGGCAGGGCCGGTCGCGGGCGGTCGGTGCGCCAGCCCAGTTCGAGCGGCAGGCCGGCGAGTTGCTCACGCCAGTAGTCGAGCTGGCCGGTCAGCAACGGGGTCGCGTCCTCCGGTCCCGCGCCGATGCGTTCGCGCTGCCACACGGCGACGTCCGGGTACTGCAACGGCAGCGGCGTGAACGCCGGTGCCCGCCCGGCGCGGCGGGTGTTGTACGCGAACGCGAGATCGTCCAGCAGCTTCGACTGCGACCATTCGTCGCCGATGATGTGGTGCATCAACAGGACCAGCGTGTGCTGAGGTTCGTACAGCACGGCCCGCAGCGGCGGCTGCTCGGTGAGTCCGAGGCCCACCGTCGTCATCGCCGAGATGTGCCCCTCGATGTTGCCGACGTTGTCGACACGCTCGAGCCGGACCTTCGCGTCCCCGGCGGGAAGCACCACCTGGTGGGGCACCGCGTCGACAAGGGGGAACACCGTCCGCAGCGACTGGTGTCGGGTCACGACGTCCGCGAGAGCCGCGGACAGGGCACCGGGTTCGAGGCCGTCCCCGAAATCGACGGCCAGCGCCAGCAGGTACGTCCCGCCGCCGGCCGCGCTGTCGAGGAACCACAGGCGTTCCTGCGCGGGGGACAACGGCACCGGCGTGCCCTCGGGGAGGTCCCGCGGGGACGGCCTGCTCGCCTGCACCCGCTCGCCGGCGTCCTCGAGTCGCGCGGCCACCGCGACCGCGGCTACGGTGGGATTTTCGAAGACCGTCGCGACCCGCAGCGGCACACCGAGTTCCGCGGTGATCGCCGACACGAGGGCGGCGGCGAGGAGGGAGTTCCCGCCCAGCGCGAAGAAGTCGTCGTGGACGCCGACCTGCTCGGCGCCGAGGATCGAGGTGAACAGCGGGAGGATCCGGGCCTCGGTGCCGGTGCGGGGTGTGTCGCCGGACCGTCCGAGCCACCGGGGGGCGGGCAGCGCGTCCTTGTCGACCTTGCCGTTGTGGGTCAACGGCAACCGGTCGAGCATCACCAGCGCGGACGGCGTCATGTACCCGGGAAGCGAGCGGACGAGGTGCGCTCGCACGTCCTCCTCGACCGCGTCGGGTGCGCTGCCCGGACGGGGAACGACGTACCCGACGATCCGCTGGTCGCCGCCGGCCTGTTCGTGCACCGTCGCGACCGCCGCCTGCACGTCGGGAACCGTGGTCATCGCGGTGGTGATCTCCCCGAGTTCGACACGGTAACCGCGTAATTGGATCTGGTCGTCGATCCGGCCGTGGTAGTGGAGGGTGCCGGTCGCGTCGTACCGGGCGAGGTCGCCGGTCCGGTACATGCACGCCCCGGTCGAGGCGAACGGGTCGGCGACGAAGCGCGCCGACGTCAGGTCGGGACGTCCGAGGTAGCCGGGGGACAGTCCGGGCCCGGAGACGTAGATCTCGCCGGTGACGCCGGGCGGCACCGGGCGCAGTCCCGGCCCGAGAACGTACGTGCACAGGTCGCCGAGCGGCACCCCGATGTCCACGACGTCGGCGGCGGTGACCCTCGTGGCGGTGACGTGGACGGTGGTCTCGGTGATGCCGTACATGTTGACCAGGGCCGTCTCCGCATCCGGACCCGAGGCGGCGAACCAGGCGCGTAGGACGGCCGGATCGAGGGTTTCACCGCCGAATACGACGTACCGCAGTCGCAGCCGGTCGAACGAGTCCGCACGAACCAGAGCGTCGACGAGGTGCCCGAACGCGGACGGCGTCTGGTTCAGGACGGTGACACCCTCGTCGACGAGAACGGCGGCGAGGTCGGCCGGTGACGTGAGGGTGGTCTCGTCGACCGTGACGAGGCGGCCGCCGTGCAGCAGCGCACCCCAGATCTCCCACACGGAGAAATCGAACGCATACGAGTGCAGCAGCGGCCAGCAGTCGTCCTCCGTGAACGTGAACCATTCCCGGGACACGTCGAACAGCCGCATCACGTTGCGGTGCGGAATCGGAACGCCCTTGGGCACACCCGTGGATCCGGACGTGTAGATGATGTACGCGATGTCGTCGGCGCGCACCGGGTTTTCGAGGTCCCCGGCGCCGGACTGCGGCGCGCCCTCCTCGACGCGGGGGAGGTCGCCGAGCAGATCGGCGGATCCGATGCCCAGCGTCGGCTGCGCATCTCGCAGGATGAACCGGGCACGCTCGGCCGGGGAGGACGGATCGATCGGCAGGTAGGTCGCGCCGCTGCGGAGAATCGCGAGGACGGCGACGATCAGACCGGTGCCGCGGGGGAGGCTGACGGCCACGACCGTGCCGCGTCCGGCACCCGCCGACCTCAGCCGACGGGCAAGGGCGGCACTGCGATCCGAGAGTTCCCGGTACGTCAGTTCGTTCACCGCGACGCGGTCCGCGTGGATGCGCACCTGCGCGAGGAAGGCGGAGACGAGGCTGTCGGGAAGTGCCGCTGCGGCCGCGCGCCGGTCGAGCCCGGCCGCCGACCGCCACAGGTGCAGCTCGTCCGGGGCACAGACGTCCACGACTGTGACGGGTTCCGTTGCGACGGAGACGGTCCGGAGGTAGTGCGCGAAGCGGTGTGCATGGTTCCGGATCTCGACGTCCGTGTAGACCTCGGGGTTTCCGGCCCATTCGAGCGTGAGTTCGTCGCCGGCGCCGGAGACGGAGATCACCACGTCCTCCACCGGACCGGTGGCGAGTTGGTGTACGGATCCGGAGGTGGGGCCGAAAGCGATTCTGGCGGCGAACGGTTTGACGTTCACCACCGCACCGCCGGTGACGCGGCTCCCGGCGTCCCGGACGCGCTGGAACGGGCGGGTGTCGGACAGGGCTGCCGCCACCCGGTCGATCACGTCGGCGAACGTCGGCCGTGCGTCGAGGGGAATGCGGAGCGGCACGATGTTCGTGGCCGTGACGGGCGACGCCAGCTCGATTCCGTTGCGGGCGAGCACCGGAACCCGGAGCGTCACCTCCTCGGCTCCCGTGCAGGCGCCCAGGTACGCGGCGGCAGCCGCGTACACCGCTTCGGCCCAGGTGGTCGCCTGCGCGGTGGCGGCGTCGCGCAGGCTCTGCGCGACCTCGGGGTCGATCGGGATAGTGCACCGATGGGGATCGGGGGCCGGCCGGCGCACCGTGTCACTGAATCCGACCGGACGCGACGCGGCAGGCGGCGCGCTGTCGGGGGCCGCGGCGTCGAACTCGTGTGCCGCCCGGACGTGCTCGCGCAGCGGCGGGAACTTGGCCGGTCGGGGTTCGGTGCCCGCGAGCCGGGCCGCGTACAGCGCCGCCACACGGCGGGTGAGCAGCGAATACCCGTACGCGTCCAGCAACGCGTGCGGGGCGCGGAGGTACCAGATCGCACCGGATTCGGCCGTGATGAGTGCCGTGCGCACGAGGGGAGCGGTGTCGAAGTCGAGTGGCCGTCGCACGTCCTCGCGCATCCACTCGAGGGCCGCGGCCCTGTCGAGATCGAGACGCTCCAGTTCGGGTGCGTGATGCCGATCGTGCACCTGGATCACATCGGCCGAATCGGCGTCTGCTCCGCCCCCGAATCGGATCGAGAGGACGTCGGCCTCCTCGATCACCGTGGGTATCGCCGCCGCGAGAGCGTCGAGGTCGACGGGGGCCGCGACCTCCACGTATTCGGCTGTCGTGAACGCCGACCGGGTCGGGTCCAGATGGTGCCCGGCCCACAGTTCGCGCTGGGCGGCGGTCAGGCTGACGCCGGTGTCCGCCCCGGTCTGCAGGGTGGACGGCGACGATATCGAAAGGGACATCTGACAGGCGCTCCTGATGCTTTCGGCTTTCGGCATTCGGGCTTGGGGCTTTCGGGCGTTCAGCCACTCAGCATGTCAGGTTAGCCTAACCACATAAGCTGTGGTGATCCGACCGCCGCGGCTCAGCCGACTTCGAGCGGGGACAGCGCGGAGACCAGCGCATCCGTGGTGGTCACCGAACCGCAGCGCTTCGCCGCGTACGTGAGAGCCATGAGGTGCTCGTCTCGGCTGAAATCCGCAGTCGCGTCGGAGACCAGGAACGGCTGGACGTCCGACATGAACGCCTCGGCGGCGCTCAGCATGCAGCCCATGTGCGTGTAGACGCCCGTCACGATCAGCTGGTCGCGGCCGTGGTGGCCGAGCAACTGCCGGAGGTCGGTGCGCTGGAAGGCCGAATACCGCCATTTGGTCACCTGAATGTCGCCGTCGCGGGGGGCGAGCGGCTCGACCACCTCGGTGTCGCGACCCGACGTCAGTCCCGGGCCCCAGAAGTCGGCGAGGATGCCGCGACGCGACGGGTGCTGGTCGCCCGGCTGCATCGTGTAGATCACGGGAATCCCGGCTTCCGAGCACAGTTCGCGAATCCGGACCATGTTCGCCATCGCGGTCGACATCGGCTCCGCGCGCACGTCGTACGCGTCGATGAAGTAGTTCTGCATGTCGTGGACCAGCAGTGCGGAGCGCCGGGGGTCGAGGCGCCAGGACACCTTCGATTCGGGGACCTCGTGGATCTCCGGAATCGTGTAGGTCGAAATGGGCGGGATGGCCATATGGTTCCTCACTGTCGGTTCTGTCGACTTCTGGGCGTGTGCCGCGCGAATCTCGGTGAACGACAGCGCTCCGCCCCACCGCTCGCGCGTTCGGTTAGGCTAGCCTTTGCTACCCGGCTCTGCAATCGCTACGTGTGCGGGGTGTGCGGCGCACAGTAAGGTGACTGACCGGTGGGGGCCGGGCGTTGGCCTCCCGTGCCGGAGCCGCCGACCAGGAGAGACCGTTGACCGAGCTGCTGTTACTGCTGCTGATCGTTGTCGTGATCGTGGGCATCGTGCTGATCCTGCGAAATCGGGCCGGGACGAACAAAACTCCTGCTGCCAGGGTCGATCCGCTCGCCGACTACCCGGAGGTCTACGACCCGTACAAGATCGGCGTCGGCGACATCATCACGTACGCCGGAATCGATCACGTCGTGCGCGGAACCATCACCCTCGACGAAGAGGGATACATCTGGCACGAACACCTCCTCGACGGGTCGACCGGCCAGCGATGGCTCACCGTCGAGAACGACGAGGGCAACCTCGACATGACGCTGTGGATGCGCCGGGAGGGCACGGGCCTCGAACCGGGCGGTGACGTGATCCTCGACGACAGGGTGCACCGGCAGATCGAGCGCGGCACCGCCTCGTTCACTGCGGAAGGCACCACCGGGACCGCACCCCAGGGCATCGTGGACTACGCCGACTACGAGACCGCCGACAAGACCGGCCTGCTGTCCTTCGAGCGCTGGGCGCGGACGCAGTCGTGGGAGGTCTCCACGGGCCGCGCCGTCACCCGGGGCGAACTCACCGTGATCCATTCCGGTCCGCCGCAGTGACACTGCACGTCCTCGACATCGAGTCGCGTGATGTGACGGCCGAGGCGCTCGGTCTCGTCGTGAACGCCGAAACACCGCTTGCGCTGGCCGAACTCACCATCACCTATGGTGACGAACGGGTGACTCTCGGAGTGCTCGGGGCGTCGCACGCGGTGACGGCGTCGGCGGCGGGCAGTCGGATCACCGAACAGGTGTCCTGCGACGCGATCGGCGCCGGCGGCAGACCGCTGCCGGTATCCGACAGCGCGGGCGGGTACCGATTCGACTCGACCACCGACATCGTCGACCGCGCCCGCCTCGAGCAGACCGCCGACTGGCTGCGGCGGCAGGCCACCGAGGTGGAGGGGTGGATCTGCGGGGCGTTCCCCGGAGACCACACCGCACTGACCGCGCTCACGGCTACGCGTGAGCATTCCGGCGGATGGGCCTGGCAGACCTGGCATCTGTATCCGGGAGATAAGGGCGGGGTGATCGTGAAGACACGAAGCAGGTGGCTGCCGTGAGCAGGTTCGGGACACGCGTGCGGCTCGCCCCGATGCTGCTCCTGGTGTTGGCCGCGACCGCGTGCGGCGGCGGGGTGCGCGACTACATCGCCGACACGTACGCCCTGCAGAACACCGCGGGCGACGCGAAGACGTACAGGTCGAAAGACCCGGTGGGCACCACCGTCTCGTCGATCGTCGCCGACGAGCCCCCGGCGGCTCGGAAGGCCGACGGCGGCAGCGAATACCTGCGCTACGACGACGACATCGTCACGGTCAGCGCCGCGCCGGGCGGCGGCAGCCTCGTGCGCGTCGAAGACATCGACGGACGCTACCGAAGCGGCGGGTTCGCCTATCTGGGGCCCGGTTTCAACCCCGGCTCACCGGCGGGCGGCGCCGGCGGCAGCGGCGGATCCGGCAGCGCGAAATGACAGAGACCACTCGACTCGGGAGAAGTGCGTGAACACCACCTACACGGCGGCAGCAACGGAAATCGGCAGCGTCGACGTCGGATTGCTCGCCGTCGGCATGCTCGGCACCCTGGCGTACTTCGTCATCGGCATCGCCGTTCTCGGAGTCGGCTTCGCCGTCCTCGACCTCGCCACTCCCGGCAATCTCCGGCACCAGGTGTACGTAGACAAGAACCCCAACGCGGCGATCCTGCTGGCGTCGAACCACCTCGCCCTCGCCGTCGTCGTGGTCACCGCGATCCTCACCAGTTCCGACGGATTCGCGCAGGGACTCGCCGACTCCGCGGTTTACGGTCTCTTCGGGGTGCTGCTGCAGGTCATTGCGCTGCGCCTGATGAACGTGCTGCTGCCGGGGCAACTCGTCGGACTGGTCGGGAACCCGCAGATGTGCGGTGCCGCCTGGGCGGTCGGTGCGAGCCTCTTCGCCATCGGCCTGGTGAACGCCGCCGCACTCACCTGATCGACGTGACCACCACAGCGGCAAAGCCGAATTCTTCCACCACCCGCGCTCTCGGCGGGCGCGCCAGGGCGTTCCTGCTCGCCGCCGTGGCCGCGTGCGCGGCGTGCGGGCTGATCTACGAACTGGCACTGCTGACGCTGTCGGTCAGTCTGACCGGCGGCGGGATCACCCAGACGTCGCTGATCGTCGCGGGTTTCGTGGCCGCGCTCGGGGTCGGTGCCCTCGCCGCCAAACCGCTGCTCTCCACGGCCGCCGCGTCGTTCGTGGTGGTCGAGATCGTCCTCGGACTCGTCGGCGGATTCAGTGCGGTGACCCTGTACGTGACGTTCACGTTCTTCGGTTCCAGCGCAATCGTTCTGGTGCTGGCCACCGCGCTGATCGGTGTGCTCGTGGGCGCCGAGGTGCCGCTGCTGATGACGCTGCTGCAGTCGGGCCGCAGCGACACCGACGCCGAGAGCACCGGAAAGGTGCTGGCGAACCTCAACGCCGCCGACTACGCGGGCGCCCTGGTAGGTGGCCTGCTCTGGCCGTTCGTCCTGCTGCCGGTCGCGGGGATGATCCGCGGCGCCGCCATCACCGGCATCATCAACCTCGCCGCCGCCGCCGTCGTGGCGCTGATCCTGCTGCGATGGCAGCTGAGCCTGCGGACGCGACTCCTCGCCGTCGTGGCGCTGCTCGTCGCCGCCGCCTGCATCGCGGTGCTGCTGGTCCGCGCCGACGGCATCGAGACCACGTCCCGGCAACGCCTCTACACCGATCCCGTCGTCGCAGCGGAAAGGTCGCAGTACCAGGAGATCGTGGTCACCGAACGTGGGGGAGACGTGCGGCTCTTCCTCGACGGCGACCTCCAGTTCTCCAGCGTCGACGAACACCGGTACACCGAATCGCTGGTCTACCCCGCGATGGCCGACGACCCCAAGCGGGTACTGATCCTCGGCGGCGGCGACGGCCTCGCCGCCCGCGAGGTCCTGCGACTGCCCGGCGTCGAGGACATCGTGCAGGTCGAACTCGACCCGGCGGTCGTCGAACTCGCGAACACGCGACTGTCCGGGCTGAACCAGGGTGCGCTGCAGGACCCGCGCGTGCACGTGGTCCTCGACGACGCGTTCCGGTGGCTGCGCGACGCACCCGACTCGGGATTCGACGCCGTCATCGTGGACCTCCCCGACCCGGACACCCCGGCGCTCGGCCGCCTGTACTCCACCGAGTTCTACGGTCTCGCCGCCGCCGCTCTCAACCCCGGCGGACTGATGGTCGTGCAGTCGGGCAGTCCCTATTCGACGCCCGACGCGTTCTGGCGCACCACGTCGACCGTCGCGTCGGCGGGGCTGGCCGTCACGCCGTACCACGTGCTCGTGCCCAGCTTCGGGGACTGGGGGTACGTCCTCGCCCGCCGCGGTCCCGAACCGCCTGCGCTGCGCCTGCCCCGCGACGTCCCCGAACTCCGCTTCCTCGACGAGCCGACCCTCGCCGCGTCCGCGATCTTCCCGCGGGACCGCCCCCACCGCGAACTCGAGCCTTCGACCCTCGACCGTCCGCGCATCGTCGACGACATGCGGAAGGGTTACGAGCGCTGACATGCCTTCGGCCCGTGAGTACTTATTAACCGCCCGACGTTAATAAGTACTCACGGGCGCGGAGCGCACGCGGCACTCCGCCAACGTGATCGCCGCGCTGTCGCTGCCCGACCGCTGCGAGTGCTGGGTGAGGGACAGGACGTCCACGTCCACGCCCTTCGACGTGAGGACGCGGGTCATCGCCTCGACGGGGCCGGTGGCGACCGCCTCACCCGACACTTCGACGCCGTCTACGTCGAACACGACGAACAGCCGGTCGCCGTCCGGGCCGTGCTCGACGGACCTCCGGCCGAGGCCGCCCCGGTAGCCGTATTCGGCGCAGAACAGCGTCCACAATTGCTCGGCGGTGATCTCGAGACCCGACGAGTCCGCCGCCTCCTGCACCTTGGCGGCGAAGTCGATCTGGAGCGTCGCGGCAGGGTGATGCCGTACTCGCTCTGCAGCAGGTGCGCGATGCCGCCCTTGCCGGATTGGCTCCGCGAACCCCTTCTTGATCGCATCCTGATGGGTGCCGGAGAACGCCGTGTACACGAGGTCGCCGCCGTAGGGGTGCCGCTCGTGGACGGGAATTCTGTTGCAGTACTACATCGTTCGACGAACCGCATCGATGTCCGAGAGGTCGATCATCGGGTCGACGCCCTGCGCATGCAGACTCAGGGCCGGGGTCACCAGATCGACGTTGCCGGTCCGGTCACCGTTGCCGAACAGGCAGCCCTCGACGCGTTGCGCACCGGCCGGCACCGCCAGTTCGGCGCGCGCGACGCCGGTGCCGCGGTCGTTGTGCGGGTGCACCGACAGGATGACCGCATCCCCGTCCTCCAGATGGCGGTGCATGTACTCGATCTGGTCGGCGTACACGTTCGGCGTCGAGACCCCCACTGTGGCAGGCAGATTGTGGATCACCGGACGATCGGGGCTCGCGTCCCACAGCCGGGTCAGGCTGTTGCAGACGTCGAGCACGAAGTCCGGCTCGGTCAGGTCGAACACCTCGGGTGAGAACTCGAAGCGCACGCCGGGACGGTCGCCGGCGCCGCGTGCCACCTCCTGCGCGGCATCGAAGATCAACCGGTGCAGCGCCTTCCGGTCCCTGCCGAGGACGACGGAACGCCACGTTGGCGCCATCGCGGAGTACATGTGCACCACGACGTTCGGCAGTCCCTCGACCGACTCGTACGTCCGGGCGATCAGACAACCTGAGGAGCTGGGCGTGACCTCGTCGATACGACGCCACCTGCTGACGGACCAGGCGGAGGACCTGCTGCGCTCGCGGATCGACAGCAGGGAACGGGAGATCGGCGCCAAACTGCCCGGCGAGACCACGCTGGCCGCCGAATTGGGTGTCGGACGGTCGACGGTGCGCGAGGCCGTCCGGATGCTCGCGGGGCTCGGCATGCGCGAGTCGCGGCAGGGGGCCGGAGTGTTCCTCCGCAGGTCGTCGCCGCGTCAGGACTGGGACCGGGTGCTGCGGACCGAGGAGATCCTGCACGTCGTCGAGGTGCGCAACACCGTCGAGATCGAGGCGGCCAGGCTTGCGGCGACCGGGCGCGACGAGACCGATCTGGACGCGCTCCGTAGGGCACTCGACGCACGGTCCGCGGCGTCCGGCGCCGGCGCCGCCGCGTTCGTCGACGCGGACATCGCGCTGCACCGTGCGGTCGTGGTCGCCGCGCACAACCCGGTGCTGACCGAACTGTTCGAGACATTCGTCCCGCGACTGCGGGACGCCATGCTCGACCTGATGGACGTGCGGGACCTGACCGCGAGCACCTCGTGCGGCTCCGCCACCCGTGAGTACTTATTAACGTCCGGCGGTTAACAAGTACTCACGGGTGGGAGTCGGGCTCCGAGTCCGTGGAGTGCTGCGTGTGGTTGGTGGTCGGGGTCGACTGCTCCCGGCGTTCGAATTCGAGGTCCATCTCCAGGTCCTCGTGCTGGTTGTGCCGGAACAGGATGAAAAACACCACCCAGCCGACCAGTGCGACGAGGATGTAGCTCACGAGGCGGTAGACGAACACGGCCGCGAGCGCCTGCGACGCGGTGGCCCCCGCCGCGGTCAGTGTGGCGATCAGTGTGCCGTCGACGAACCCGAGCCCGCCCGGGGCCAGCGGAATGCTGGCCACGGCCTTGGCCGCGGCGAACGCGATCAGCAGACCCGCGAATGATGGTTCCGCGCCCACCGCCCAGCACGCGAAACCGAGGCACGCGACGTCGGCGAGCCGGTGCACCGCGGACCAGCCGAACGTGATGATCGAATCCTTGCGCCTCAGCTCGACCGAATCGAGCTGGCTCAGGATTTCCCGCCACCGCTCGGCGCCGGCTGCGGGGGGATTCTTGCGGAACTTGTTGTACCGGGCGAGCACCCACAGCCCGATCGACTCGATGGAATCGGGGTTACGTGAGATGTATCGCAGTGCGTAGAACAAGCCGAACGCGGCCACCAGCGACAGCGCGAGGGTGACCGGACTCACCTTGGTGCCCACCGCGAATGCGCCTACGGCGCCGAGAAGCGCGAGGCTTCCCGCGGCGATCACACCCGAGATCGCCAGCTGCCAGGACGCGACGATGGGGGTGGCACCCCACTTGCGGGTCTGCTTGTAGGTGAAGGCGGTGGAGAACACCTGACCGGCGGGGAGGCTCACCGCCATCGCGGTGCTCGCATAGATCACGGACACCGACTTCAGCTGGGTGACGACGACTCCGCCCGCCTGCAGCAGTCGCTGCTGGACCGCTCCGTACCCGCTCAGGGACACCGCCTGGGCTGCGATGCACGCCGCGACCCACCCCCAGTGGATCTCGGTGAGCGCTTTCCACGAGTCGCTGAGTGTGGGCCACAGATAGATTCCCTCGACGGTCAGCAGGGCCAGGAGGCCGGCGCCGAGTAGCCATTTGATCCACCAGTATCGGCTTCGCTGCCGAGGATGTTCGGCAGTGGGCGGGTCGGATCGAGGCTGTGCCACCTGACCAGCGTAACCAACGGGTAGCGGATTACTCCGGATAGTCCTCCGGCCAAGCCAGATGGGTGTTGCGGCGACGGCCCCGCAGCTGGACCTGTTCGCCGAGTTCCCAGTGTGCCTGTTCGTCGTCGTCCGCGAAATACAGGGCACTCGTCGACGCCAGCACGCGGCTGGGGTGCAGCTTGGCGAGTTCGGTGAGCCGCGACGCCTCGTTGACCGGGTCTCCGATCACCGTGTACTCGAAGCGTTCGGCGGCGCCGATGTTGCCTGCGACGGCGAGGCCCGCGGAGACGCCGATGCCGACGTCGAGGCCGGTGATTTCGTTCAACGCGAACCGCAGCTCGCGGGCCGCGGCCAGCGCCGCTGTCGGTGCGTCGGGGCGGTCGAGTGGGGCGCCGAAGATCGCGAGCGCCGCGTCGCCCATGAACTTGTTGACGAAGCCGTGGTGCCGGTCGATCACGTCGACGACGACGCGGAAGAACTCGTTGAGCAGGTTCACGACCTCGCCGGGGGGACGTTCCGCGGCGGCGCCGGTGGAGCCGACCATGTCGACGAACAGGACGGCGACGAACCTCGTCTCGCCCCCGAGTTCGGTGCCGAACTGCAGTGCCCGCCGCGCCACGTCCTCACCGACGTGCTGACCGAACAGTTCACGCAGCAGCCGGCGCTCGTCCGACTCGCGCATCATGCGGTTGAACCCGACCTGCAGCCGCCCGACCTCGCTGCCGTCGAACACCTCGACGCGGACGTCGGTGGCGCCCCGCTGGACGCGTTCGATGGCCCGTCGCAGCTGCTTGATCGGGTCGGAGATCTGGCTGGCCGTCAGCATCGACAGCGCGAACGCCTGCGCGATCGCGATGATCGACAGCAGCATGATCGCCCACGCGAGCGCGTCGGGGGAGAACACCAGGTCGGTGGTTATCTGCGTCACGCACAGCAGGATGATGCCGATGACGGGCATCAGCGTTCCGAGTCCCCACGTCATCGCCATCCGGGTGCCGACGCCGGGGGCCATGGTCCGGTCGAACTCGCCCTCGCTGAGCGCGCGGGCGGCCACCGGTCGCAGGATGCGTTCGCCGAGCATGTACGTGAAGCCGAACGTGGTGGTTGCGGCCATGCAGACGGTGACGATCACCGCGACCGCCAGTTCCGGCATCTCGGTGATGGTGAGGAGCACGAAGATGATGCCGCCGAGGATCCACAGCACGAGGTGCACGATCGCCTGCCGCAGCGGTGCGTGCAGCGCCGACATCTGCTCGCTGCGCGTCGGCGGGCCTCCCCGCAACTGCCAGCGGACGACCGACCGCAGCATCATCGCGGCGGCCGTGAGACTCACCACGGCGGCGAACGCGAGATAGCCGCCGAAGATCGCGACGTTGCGCACCCGGTCGGCCATGATGGCTGCCGATTCGGGGATCGGCACGCCGTACCGGACGAAGGCGAACACGAGGATGGCGCCGATGAAATTGGCGAGGAGCATCGAGATCATATAGAGCGGCCATCTGCTGCGGACCGTCGCCGCGATCGCTCTATAGGATTTCCGCACGCCGTTCAATTTAGCGGGGGGTGTACCGGGTGGCGTAGGACACGTCCCCTAAACGGCGCATATGCGTGCCCTGCGGACGTGTTTCCCGCGCGAAGCACCCGGCGCCGCCCGAACCCCGATACGCTCCGCAGGTGAACGCGAACGAGCAACGCTCGGACACTGCCGCGGTAACACGGGGTGGGGGTCACCCCTCGGCGTCGGTGCACCCGGTGGTGCGGGTGGCGGCCGAGTGGACGTGGCGGCTACTGGTCATCTTCGCCGGCCTGCTGACCCTCGGATACATCGTGACCAGGCTCGACACCGTCCTCATCCCGGTAGGGCTGGCGCTCCTGGCGTCGGCGCTGTTGGTGCCGCTCGTCGACTGGCTGCAGGGCAAGGGGGTGCCGCGGTCGGCCGCCGTCCTCGTCGTCCTCATCGGGTCGATCGGCATCGTCGCCGGGATCATGACGTTCGTCGTCGAGCAGTTCATCGAGGGTCTCCCCGGCCTCACCGAACAATTCGAGGCGAGCGTCACACAGATCCAGGGGTGGCTCACGGACGGCCCGTTCCACTTCAGCGAGGATCAGATCCGGCAGGCCGGCGATTCGGTGGTCAAGTCGATCCAGGAGAACCGGCAACAGCTGACGAGTGGCGCACTGACCACCGCCACGGTCGTCGGCGAGATCTTCACCGGCGCCCTGCTGACGCTGTTCACCCTCATCTTCTTCCTCTACGGCGGCTCTCAGATCTGGGAGTTCGTCACCCGCCTCGTCCCCACGAGGTCACGGCGGCGGGTCCGGCTGGCGGGAAGCGAGGGGTTCGGCTCGCTGATCGGGTACGTCCGGGCCACGGTGGCGGTGGCCGCCGCGGACGCCATCGGGATCGGGGCGGGACTCGCGATCCTCGGGGTTCCGCTCGCGCTGCCGCTGGCGTCGCTCGTGTTCATCGGTGCGTTCATCCCGATCGTCGGTGCGTTCCTCACCGGGTTCCTCGCGGTGCTCGTGGCGCTGGTCACCAAGGGTTTCCTCACCGCACTGATCGTGCTCGGCATCATCATCGGGGTGATGCAACTGGAGGCCCACGTGCTGCAGCCACTGCTGCTCGGCCGCGCGGTCCGGTTGCACCCGCTCGCGGTGGTGCTGGCCATCACCACCGGCATCGTCCTCGCCGGGATCGTCGGCGGCCTGCTGGCGGTGCCGATCGTCGCGCTGCTGAACACGGCGGTGCGGTCACTGCTGTCGTCGGACCCCGAAGCCACCTACGACGCACTCGAGGTCGACGACCCGTCGGTCCCGCTCTATCCGGCCGAAGCCGACACGCCGCCTCACCACGACGACCCGCACTTGGAGAACCCGGCGCAGACCGATGACCGACGAGAGTGAACACCGCAGCCGCCTGCACTACCGGCCGCGAGCCGCGACCGAACTCGACACCCATCCGGACGCCCCGCTGTGGCGTGCGGCGCAGGCGTTCCGCCTCGTCACGCTGGTGTACGCGATCAGCTACCAGATCGTGTCGGTGCAGTACTACACCCATCAGCGGCTGAGCTGGTTCTTCATCGCCCTGATGGCGGTGTGGTCGGGACTGTCGGCGGTCCTGTTGTCCCACGGGAATGTCCCGCGCTACCAGGTCGTGATCGCCGACCAGGTGATCGCCATCGCGCTGATGGCGTCGACGCGCGTCGTCTCCGATGACGATTGGTACAGCCACCATCAGACGCTGCCGACGACGCTGTGGGTCACCAACGCGGTGATCTCTGCCGCCGTCTTCGGCGGGCCGTGGCTCGGCATGGCGTCCGGGGTGCTCATGGCGACCGTGAGCGCGGTGGTGCGCGACCAGGTCAACCTCGACCTGTGGAAGGACGCGACGGCGCCCGTCCTGGTGTCGGTGGGGTTGGCGCTCGGGCTCGCCACCACCACTGCGAGGCGCGCGCAGGCCCAGCTGGAGCAGGCCGTGCGGTTGGCCGCCGCCACCGAGGAACGGGAACGACTCGCCCGTGAGGTGCACGACGGCGTCCTGCAGGTGCTGGCGCTCGTGCGCCGGAGGGGCAACGAGATCGGCGGGCCCGCAGCCGAACTCGCGGAGCTCGCCGGAGAACAGGAGGTGGCGCTGCGCATGCTGATCTCCGAGCAGGGCGCGGGTGTCGCGTCGGATCTGGGTGGGAGCGCGATCGACATGCGACTGCTGCTGGGCACGCGGGTGAGCACCACGGTGTCCGTGTCGACTCCGGCGGATCCGGTGACGATCGAGCGCGGCCGGGCGACCGAACTCGTCGCGATCGTCGACACGGCACTGTCCAACGTCGCGCTGCACGCGGGGACCGGCGCCCGGGCATACGTGTTGCTGGAGGACCTGGGCGGCGAGGTGATCGTCAGCGTCCGCGACGACGGCAGCGGCATCGCCCCGGGACGGCTGGCCGAAGCGAAGGCCGAGGGGCGCATGGGAGTATCGAAATCCATTCTGGGCCGCGTCGGCGCGCTCGGCGGCACCGCCGAACTCGACACCGAACCCGGCCAGGGCACCGAATGGGAGATCCGTGTGCCGAAGGGAGACGAAACGCATGGGTGACCCGGACACCGGCGAACAGATCACCGTGATGGTCGTCGACGACCACCCGATGTGGCGGGACGCCGTGGCCCGCGACCTCGACGGCGCCGGGTTCACCGTGGTCGCCACGGCGGACGGCGTCGCCGCCGCGGGACGCCGGGCTGCGGCAACCCGTCCCGCTGTCGTGCTCATGGACATGCAACTGCCGGACGGCAACGGGGCCGCCGCCACCGCCGCCGTCCTGGACGTGTCGCCGGACAGCCGGGTGCTGGTGCTGTCGGCCTCGTCCGAGCGTGACGACGTCCTCGACGCCGTCAAGGCAGGCGCGTCCGGGTACCTCGTGAAGAGCGCGTCCGTCGAGGAACTGCTGGACGCGGTGCGGGCCACCGCGGCCGGGCAGGCGGTGTTCACGCCGGGGCTCGCGGGACTCGTGCTGGGGGAGTACCGCCGAATGTCGAGCGCGCCCGCAGACGAGCAGGGCCCCGCCGTCCCCAAGCTGACGGAACGGGAGACGGAGGTGCTGCGGTTCGTCGCGAAAGGGCTCAGCGCCAAGCAGATCGCGACCAAGCTGTCGCTGAGTCACCGCACCGTCGAGAACCACGTCCAGGCCACCCTCCGCAAGCTGCAGTTGGCCAACCGCGTCGAGCTGACCAGGTACGCCATCGAGCAGGGCCTCGAGTAGCCGTGAGTACTTGTTAACCGCCGGACGTTAATAAGTACTCACGGGCGCTAGCCTGGTCGGTATGGAGGCACGGGACCTACGCGTATCGGATGCGGAACGGGAACACGTCGGCGAGCTGCTGCAGCGGGCGGTGGGCCAGGGGATGCTCTCGCTCGGCGAGTTCACCGAACGGATGGACACGGCACTCGCCGCGAAGACGCGCGCGGAGCTGAACGTCGTCCTGGTGGATCTGCCGGGGATCCAGTTGATCTCCGAGTTCACGCCGCCGCCGTACCCCGACCAGCCGTACGTATCCCGCCCGGTGCCGCCGTCCGTGCACCGCTCACCGGCACCGCCGCCGGGTGACGTCGTCCGCGGCCGGATGTCGTCGGTCAGCCGTACCGGCTCGTGGCACGTTCCCCCCGCCCTCGAGGTGAACACCCGCCTGTCGACGGTGACGCTCGACTTCACGCGCGCCGTGATGTCCACGCAGGTGGTGCACGTGACGATCGACGACTACGCGAGCACGATCTCGCTGGTCGTGCCGGAGGAGGCGACGGTCGACCTCAACGGCGTCGAGACGGTCGGCGGTTCCGCGACCAACAAGGTGCGGACCGGCCCTCCGATCGGCCCGCTGCACGTCGTCGTCCGTGGCAAGGTCCGGTTCGGGAACGTGACCGCCAAGCATCCTTTCGGCACGTCGATTCGCCGCATGTTCGGGTAGCACGACGCAGGTCTCTCGAGTAGGCCTACTCATGTGTGGGCGCCGTCGCCGCAGGACGATTGATCCATGTCCACACCTGGTATTCCTTCAGTCGACCCCCGGCTCGTCGCGCAGCTGTCCGGCGACTTCTCGGCGCTCGGTCAGCAGATGCGTCACGTGGGTGAGAACCTCGCCGTCCTGCAGGCGCAACTCGCGAGCGTCCCGCGGCCCCAGCCCCAAACGCAGCCCCAACCGCAGCCTCAGCCCCAGCCTGCGCCGCAGCCGATGTACCGGCCGCCGGTGGCGCAGCCTGCGCCGGCACTGCCGCCCGCACCGGCCGTCCCGTACCGGCCCGCTCCCGCGCCGCGGCCCCGGGTGGTTCGCGAACCCTGGTGGCAGCGCGACGGGATGATCAGCCGCGTGCTCGCGGTCGCGGGTGTCGCCGTCACCCTGATCGGTGTGGTGATGCTGCTCGTGCTGGCCGCGCAGGCCGGGTTCTTCGGCCCGGAACTGCGGGTGGTGGCGGGCGGGCTGTTCTCGGCCGGTCTCGTCGTCGCCGGTGCCCGCGTCTTCGGACGTCCCGGCGGCCGGGTCGGCGGGATCGCTCTCGCGGCAACGGGTATCGCCGGCGCCTACCTGGACGTCGTGGCCGTGGCGGTCGTCTATCACTGGCTGCTGCCGGTGCTCGCGATGGTCGTGGCACTCGGGATCGCGGGAGCCGGTGTCGCACTGGCGGTCAGGTGGGGTTCGCAACCCCTCGCGCTGCTGGTGGTGACCGGCGCCGCCGTGCTCGCTCCCGTGCTCACCGACGGCATCACGCTCACCCTCATCGGGTTCCTGTTCGTCATCCAGGTCGCGAGCTTCCCGGCGCAACTCGGTCGCGACTGGCTGTATCTGGCGATCGCGAGGACGTGCCCGGTGGTGATCGCGCTGCTGATCGCGATCGCGAATACTGGACTCGACGACCGGCCGGAACGGTTCTGGCTGCTGGCCTCCGCCGCACTGGTTGCAGTGTTCGGGCTCGTGTCGTCGATCATCTTGCTGCGCAGCAACTCCCACGACGTCACCGCGACCGCGATGATCGTCACGACGGCCGTCCCGACGCTGGTGATCGGCCACCTCTTCGACCGGCTCGGGTCCACGCTGATCGCGCTGGCACTGGCCGCCGCGATGTTCGCCGCATTCGCCGTGGCCCGGTCGTTGCCGAACCACGCCCGGATCGCGCTCGCCGGCGTGGGTACCCTCGCACTGCTCGAAGCGTGCCTCATTGGATCGAGCGAAGACCTCGCGCCGCTCGTCCTGCTCGGGGTGGCGGCACTGTTCCTCACCGTCGGCGGGCAAGCGGAGTCGCGGATCGCCTACGCCGTCGGTGCCGTCTTCACCGTCGTCGGCGGGTTCGCCTTCGTGATCACCGCGCCGCCGTTCGTCCTGGTCGACGAGTACAGCGCGCTCGACGCACTCGGGGTGACCACGGTGCTGTCGTCACTCGTGCTGGCGGGAACCGTCTTCCTGTTCGTCTGGTACGCGCACACACTGAAACTGCTGAGCGCCACCGCCGCCCAGCCGTGGTGGGTGCTCGCGGGGCTGGTGATTCTGTACGCCGTCACCACCGCGACGGTGTCCGCGGGGACGGCGCTCACCGGGACGTCCGCAGGCTTCATCGCCGGCCACTGCGCCGCGACCATTGCGTGGATGGCGGCCGCGACGGCGGCCCTGGTGTTCGGACTGGCTCGACGCGACTACGCCCACACCGCGCTCGGCGTCGGACTGGGACTGACCGCGGCGGCGCTGGCCAAACTGTTCCTGTTCGACCTGGCCACCCTCGACGGACTGTTCCGCGTCCTCGCGTTCCTTGTGGTGGGCCTGTTGCTGCTCCTCGCCGGCACCCGCTACGCGCGGGAATTCGCGGAGCGTGAGGCCGGACGGGAAACGCCGAACGGCTCCGTCAGCGCCGGTTCTGCCGAGCGATGAGTTCGCTGACGCTGACGGCGTTGGTGTCGTCCGCGCGGTGCCTGCCGCTCGAGGCGTCGTCCGGATCGACGGGCGACTCCTCGGCGCGGCGGCGCGAGCCGTTGGTCGGGGCACCGTTTGCCGGAGCACCGTTGGCCGGGCTCCCGTTGGCAGGCGTGCCGTTGGTGCGCCTGCCGCCGTTGACGGGTTCCACAGGCTCGGCGGCGCGACGCCGCGACGGGATCGGCGGCACCGGGCGGGCAGGAGACGACTGGGGGGTCTCCTGCTCGTACGGTGCGGGCACCGAACGCGGCGAGCGGGTCGGCAATGACGGCGCCGACGCGCTCGGTCGCGGTTCGGAAGGCGTGGAGATCGGCCGCGGTTCGGCGGCCGACGTGGACCGCAGGTCCGCGAGCCAGCTCTCGATGGGACGCGACTCGGTGGCCGGGCCCGGGGCCGGGGCCGCCGCCTGGCGGGGCCGGGGAGCGGGACGTGACTGCGGTGCGGGGCGCGGAGCCTGCGCGGGACGGGACTGCGTCGGTGCCGGACGCGGGGGAGCGGGCTGCGGCAGCGCGGTGGTCTGCGGTTCCGCGGCCGGCTCTTCGATTTCCACCGGTGGCCGGGCGGGGCGGCCTGTCGCCGACCGCCGGGCCTCGTCCTGCGCCCGGCGTGCCTTCGCGTCGTCCTCGGACATCTTCGCGGCCAGCGCCCGCGCCGTGACGAGGGGGATCGGTTCGGTGAGCGGTTCCGGTTTCCGGGGGGCGGGCGGGGCCGCGACCTTGCGCTGCGGCGGGACAGCACCGATCGGGGTGAGCTCCGGGACGTCGGTGGGCATCAACTCGTTGTCGAGGATGGGCTCACCGAGACCGGTCTTCTCCTGGATCCGTTTCATCCACGCCGGCGCCCACCAGCAGTCGTCGCCGAGCAGCTTCATCGTGGCGGGGACGAGGAACATGCGGATGAGGGTCGCGTCGATGATGAGCGCGGCGATCATGCCGTAGGAGATGTACTTCATCATCACGAGTTCGGAGAACCCGAACGCGCCGGTGACGACGATGAGGATCAGCGCGGCCGCGGTGATGATGCGGCCCGTGTGCGCGGTGCCGATGCGGATCGACTCCGTCGTACTGGCCCCCTGCGCCCGCGCCTCGACCATCCGGGAGAGCAGGAACACCTCGTAGTCGGTGGACAGGCCGTAGACGATCGCGATGATCAGCACCAGCACCGGCGACATGATCGGTCCGGGGGTGAAGTTCAGCCACTCCGAACCGTGACCGTCGATGAAGATCCACGTCAGGATGCCGAGCGTGGACCCGAGGCCCAGCGCGCTCATCAACGCAGCCTTGATCGGCAGCACCAGCGAGCCGAACGTCAGGAACATCAGCAGCGTCGTCAGGAAGAGGACAGAGATCACCATCGTGGGCAGGTGGTCGAGCAGCGCCGAAATACTGTCCTGCTCGATCGCCGGGGTGCCGCCCACCAGCACTTGGACGCCGTCCGGACTGTCCATGGCACGCAGATAGTCGATGGTCGGCTTGGACTCGTTGCGGTCGACGAGACCCGCCTTGAGGACGACCACCCCGTCCTTGGCCGCGCCCTCCGGGGTGAACCGCTCGATCAGACCCGGCGCGCCACTGGCTTCCTTGATGATCTGGCCGAGCGCCTTGTTGTCGGCGTCGGACACCACGAGCTTGACCGGTTCGGTGCGCAGATTCGGGAAGATCTCGTCGAACTGTTCCTGCGCCGCGCGGGTCGTGCTGTCCGGGGGCAGGTAGGTCTCGTTGATGCCACCGAACTTGATACCCGTCAGCGGCACGATCAGCAGGAGCAGGCCGACGACGATGGGAATGGTGACCTTGAGCGGGTTGCGCATCACCCAGCGGGTGAGCCGGCCCCAGACGCTCGCCTCGATCTCCTCGGTGTTCTTGGTCTGCCGGAAACGGTCGAGGCTGAGGGCGTCGACGCGCTTGCCGAGGATGCCGAGGATCGCGGGCAGGATCGTGATCGACGTCAGGGCGGCGAGGCCCACGGTCGCGATGGCGCCGTAGGCGACGGATTTCAGGAAGCCCTGCGGGAACAGCAGCAGTCCGCCGAGGCTGGCGACGATCATCGTCGCCGAGAAGACCACCGTGCGGCCCGAGGTCATCACCGTTCTGCGGACGGCGGAGCGGGTGTCGTACCCCTCCGCCATCTCTTCTCGGAACCGGCTGACGATGAACAACCCGTAGTCGATGGCCAGGCCCAGCCCCACGAGGGAGACCACGGGCGCGACGAACGAGTTGACCTCGGTGAAGTTGGTGATCAGACGGACGATGCCGTTGGCGCCGACCACGGTCAGGCCGCCGATGATCAGTGGCAGCGCCGCCGCGATGACACCACCGAACACGAAGAACAGCAGCACACCCACGGCCGGGATCGCGAGGAGCTCCATCCGCCGGATGTCCGTGGCCATCGTGTCGTTGAGCGCACCGGACACGGGCTGGAGACCGGCGAGTTGCACGTCGACGCCGTCGATGTAGAACTCGTCCTTGACGTCCCGGAAATTGGCCGTGACCTCGGTGTCGTTGTCGCCGACGATGGCGACGCTCTCGATCGCGTGCTGCTTGTCCGCGTCCGCGGCGGACGCCAGCTGTGGCGCGGTGCCGACCTTGAAGTAGCCGCCGTTGATCTTGAGGATCTTGTCCGGGTGTTCCGCCGCCAGACGCTCGAGGTTCGCGACGACCTTCGCCTGGAACTCGGGGTCCTCGATCGTCTTGCCCTCGGGGGCCGTATAGAGCGCGACGACGTCGCTGTTGGTGTCGCGACCGAAGGTGCCGTCAGCCAGCTTGGCCGCGGCGACCGACTCCGAGCCCGGATCGTCCCAGCCGCTCTGGCTGAGATGCTTCTCGAGGCCCAGGCCGTACGCGGCCGAACCGAGCAACAAGGCAACCATGATGCCGATGACGGTGAATCGGGCCCGGTAGACGACGCTTCCCCAGCTCGCGAACACAGATCAACTCCTACTCGGCAGCACTCTTCCGCCCGACGAGCAGGGCGGAAAGCGGTCGGAACGGCTGCAACCAGGCACCCTCGTCGGGCAGTGTGTCGAGGCTGACCCGAGGCAGTGGCTCCCGGAACACGCCGGGGATGTCCTCGAGATCGACGAAGTCCAGAAGGTCGGACGCGACCGCCCAGCTGGCGTGCTCGCGGAACCCGAGTATCTGGACCGGAATGCCGGTCGCGGCGATGCCCTCCAACGGTTCGCGAAATGCTTGACCGTCGGCGGAGGCGACCATGACACCGGCCAGCCCCTCGCCGTGACGAAGCGCGATGTGGTCCAGCATGTCGGAGTCGACGTCGCTGTCCTCATCGATCTTCGGCTTGGCGAACACCGCGAATCCCACATTACGCAAGGCTTCGACCCACGGTCTCACGACATCGGCGCTGCCAGCCGCGATGTTGGTGAAGACCGTCGCCTCGGGTTCGAGTGTGTCGGTGCCGGACGCGGACAGTTCCGCGGTCCGGGAGAGCAGCCAGCGGCCGAGTGCATCGAATCGTGGCCGGTAGGCGGCCGTGGGCCTGCCGCCGAGGATGGCGCCGAGACCCATGTCGAGGTTGGGTGCGTCCCAGACGAGAAGGACCCGCTTCTGGTGGCGCCCGTCACGTGCACCCACCGCGGGAGATCCTGACGACACCGCGGTGCCTGCCGGGGCGGTGCCGGCTGTGTCGGTGTATTGCTCGCTGACGCTCATGACCTGATCTTCCCCCAAATCAACTCGGTGATCGCACTGCCGACCTGGTGGGCCTTGTCTTCGAACTTCGTCACCGGACGTTCGTGCGTCATGGGTGACTCCCAGTCGAGGGAGGTCAGGAGGGGTTCCGCGTTGCCTGCCTCGGCGATGGCCTCGGCGTACTCGGCGTGATCTGTTGCGACATGCAACACACCGCCGGCCTTCAGTCGACTCGCGATCAGGGCGAAAGTGGGGGCCTGCAGCAGGCGGCGCTTGTGATGGCGGGCCTTCGGCCACGGGTCCGGGAAGAAGACACGGACTCCGGTGAGCGATTCCGGTTCGATCATGTTCTCCAGGACATCCATGGCGTCGCCGCGCAGGACCCGGATGTTCGGGATCTCGTCCCGTTCGATTTGTTGAAGCAACTGTGCGAGCCCGGGCCGGTAGACCTCGACGGCCATGAGGTTCACATGGGGTTCGGCCTTCGCCATCGCCGCGGTGGCGGTACCGGTGCCCGAGCCGATCTCGAGGATCAGGGGCGCGTCCCGGCCGAACCACGACGGCGCGTCCAGGCGATTGTCCGAGACGTCCGCGCCGATCACGGGCCATTGCCGGTCCCACGTCTCCTGCTGCGGAGCGGTCAGAGCGCCCCTGCGCGAGCGGAAACTTGTCACCCTCGGGTGGAGACGGGACCCCTTCGAGTCCTTCGTCTGCCCCTCCTCGGGGACGGCGGGTGCATCCTGATCAGCGTGGTTCACCGGACCATTGTCACGCATGAGGGGCGTTTCTGGCATACGGGTCTGAAGTTCACCTTGAGACTTTTTCGGTAATCCGGTGCCCAGCCTGCACGGTTGCCCACGCCGATTCGGGGCGAGTCTGACAGAATCGGCGCGGAACAAAGGGGGGGTGAGTGCGTCATGGGCACTGCAGATGCCGGGGGCGGGGAACTGACGGATCTGGCCGCGGAGGTCGCGGCACTGGACGAGGCCGCCGGCGACCGCGTCCGCGCCGCCGTCGCGGCGTTTCGGGCGCCGATCCGGGTTCAGACCGCCGGTCGGGCGGGTGTAGGCAGGTCGACCGTGGCCGCCGCGCTGACCGCCGATGGCATCGAAGGCGCGGTCGTGGAGGAATCGGACGCCGTCGACGTGCCCGGCGCACCCGACCCGATGCTGGATGGCGACGTCGTGGTCTACATCCTCGTCGAAGCGGTGCGCGACGCCGACCGGGACGCCGTGCGGAACCTGGACCCGGCGCAGGCCCTGTTCGTCCTCAACAAAGCGGACACGTTGGGCGCGTCGCGCGTGCCCGCCGACGCCTGGGCGACGGCGACCGCGCGGGCCGCCGAATGCTCGGAGGAGGGTGGCTTGCCGGCCCTGCCGCTGATCGGCACGCGCGCGAGCGCGGGGACGTCCTCGAAGTCGGGGATCTCGGAGTCCGGGATCGCGGAGTCCGGGATCGGCGCGGTGTCGGCCGCTGTCGCCGACCGGGTCGCACGAGCCCGGGCGCACCGCGGGGAGATCCTGCTGAACACGCTACGGTCGCAGGCCGCGCGCAGCCTCGCGTCCCGCGACGTGCTGGAGCGGTACCTCGCCGGCGACCACGCGGTCGCTCTCGGCGCCGCCGCGGCCCGGCTCCACCTCGCCGACTGCATCGCGGACGAACCGGAACCGCCGCGCACCGCCGCGGACGCCGGCCGGTGCGCGGACTGGTGGCGGGCGCAACTCGCCCGGCAACCGACGGCCCGCCGGCGCCGAGCGGTCGTCGACATCCGGCGCCACTACGTTCGCGTCGGACGGCAGCTGAGCGGCAGCCCCGGAACGTGACGACGCCACAGTTGTCCGATCTGCCCGCAGAGACCGTCGACGTCGTGACGCGATGGAACCCGGACGCCGTCGCCCGCCTGAAGTCCGGGGGACCCGCGCAGCGAGGTGTCTTCGTCGCGGGGCCGCGGCGCGCAGGCAAGACCACTCTCGTGCGCGGGCTCCGCGCACTCGACGCGTCCGCGCTCGCATTCGTGGAGGATCCGCTCGACGCCGGGGTGGTCCTGATGGTGCTCGACGCGGCAGCGCCACTCGGACGGGAGGAGCTGTCCGTCCTCGACGTCGTCGCGCGACCGGCGTGCCCCGTGGTCTTCGCGCTCACCAAAACCGATGTCCACCGGGACTGGGCGGGCGTGCGTGAACGTAACCGGGCCCTGCTCGCCGGGCACGCGGCGCGCTTCGCCGACGCGCAGATCCACCCGGTCGCGGCAGGCGGATCCGGGGTGGAGGCGCTGCTCGCGGCACTTCTGCGGGCCGCCCGGGACGAGGCCCACGGCACGCGCCCGGCCACCGAGTCGGTGCTCGAGCAGACTCGACGGATGATCGTGGCCACCGCCCGGTCCGTGCGGGAGACCGAGCCGGGCGCGGAACTGCGCGCCGAGCGGGTGCGCGCGCTGACGCTGCGGGACGGCGGGCGCACGGAACGGGTCGCCCAGCTCCGCGGTCAGGTCCAGCTCGCGAAGGTCGAGTTGCTGCACGAGGTGGCCTCCCAGGTTCGCGCGGCCGGAGCGTCGGCGCGGTCCGAGATC
>NZ_WXYH01000335.1:0-54258 GCF_009872365.1 Rhodococcus sp. T7 | reverse complement strand
CGCCGGACGTTAATAAGTACTCACGGGCGCGAAGCGCAGACCTTGCCGGATTTAACAACAACCTTTAGATTTAGCAGCTGTGACGGGCGGCACAGTCACGGAGAACTTCGGTTTCGATCCCGCCGGTCGCGGCCGGGCACACAGGAGGCAATGAATGAGCGGAACCGTGATCGACGCGCTGAATTTCTGGGCGCGGATCGTCCCCGACCAACCTGCCATCGATTTCGACGGCGACGTCGTCACGTATGCGGAATTATCGCGGTGGGCCGACGGCGTCGCCCACGACCTCGCGGCGCGCGGCGTCGTGCCGGGCGACCGGGTCAGCTTCGTGGGGACCAACACCCTCGAATGGTGCGCGGCGGCGCTGGGGGCGATGAAGGTAGGCGCCATCGCCGCCCCGTTCAATCAGCGGATGCTCGCCGGCGAACTGACGGCGCTGGTCGAGGATTGTGAGCCGAAGATCGTCTACTGCGATCAGGCGTACCTTCCGAGGCTCGAAGAGGTCCTGAAGGCGCACGACACCTTCTCCATCGCCGTCCTCGAGCACGACGTGCAGCCGCTGCGCGGCGGGAAGCATGCGCAGTTCCCGACGCCCGTGGTCGACGTCTCGACTCCGACCGCGATCGTCTTCACCAGCGGCACCACGGGCAGGCCCAAGGGCGTGGTGTTCACCCACGCCACCATCGCGGGCGAGATGCACGAGTGGTCGCTGATGGAACCCATCCTGCCCAACGGGCTGCGGCCTCTGCTCGTGCTGCCGTTGTTCACCGCGGCAGGCATCATCTGGGGCATCTCCCGCACCGTCATCCACGGCGGCACGCTCTTCCTGCAACCCGGGTTCGACCCGCAGGCGGCCCTGCGTGTTCTGGTCGAGGACAAGGCGACGACGCTCACCGGCCCACCCATCCTGTTCGAGCAGATCGCGAAGGCCCCAGGGTTTGCCGACGCCGACCTCCACCACCTCACCACCGCACACGTGGGCGGTGCCCGGGTGCCTGCACACCTGCTGGGGATCTGGCAGGACCGGGGTGTGCAGTTGCGGCAGATCTACGGGCAGACCGAGATCGGCGGTTCCGCCACCGTGATGCCCCGCGACGAGGCGGCCGAGCATCCGGACAAGTGCGGGTGGGGAGGCATCTTCACCAAGATCCGAGTCGTCGATGCATCAGGAAACGACTGTGCGCCCGGTGAAACCGGGCAGATCCTCCTCCGCGGTCCGGGAATGATGCCGGGCTACTGGCGCAACGAGGACGCGACGAAAGCCGCGCTGATCGACGGCTGGTTGCACACGGGAGATCTCGGAAAGCTCGACGAGAACGGCTACCTGACGTATGTGGACCGGCTCAAGGACATGATCATCTCCGGTGGGCTCAACATCTCGCCCGCCGAAATCGAATCGGTGATCAATCAGATCCCGGAGGTCGAGGAAGTCGCGGTGATCAGCGTGCCCGACGCGAAGTTCGGTGAGACGCCGGCCGCCCTCGTGAAGGCGGCGCCGGGTCTGGCCGAGGCGGATGTCGTCGAGTTCTGCAATCAGCGTCTCGCCGACTTCAAGGTCCCGCGCTACGTCGTCCTGCTGGACGAGCCGTTGCCGCGGATGGCCAGCGGCAAGATCGCCAAACGGGAACTGCGCGACACCTACGCGGACGTGCCGGACACCCACCGGAAGGTGCGCTGAATGACGAACGCGGGTGAACAGAAGGTCGCCGTCGTCACCGGGGGCGGCCGGGGCATCGGCGCGGCGATCGCGCAGCGCCTCGCGTCGGACGGTTTCGCCGTGGCGGTGAACTATTCGCGCAGCGAGACGCATGCGGCCGACGTGGTCGCGAAGATCGTCGCGGGCGGTGGCCGCGCGGTGGCGATCAAGGCGGACATCGGGAACGCGGCCTCCGCCGAGGAGTTGATCTCGCGGACCGCCGACACGCTCGGGGCACCATCGGTGCTGGTCAACAACGCGGGCATGAACCTCGCAGGCTCGGTCCGCAAGCAGGAACCCGAGGACTGGGATCGCGTGATCGCGGTCAACCTCAGCGGGGCGTTCTACTGCACGCACGCCGCGTTGCCTGCGATGTACGAGAACGGCTGGGGGCGGGTCGTCTTCTTCGGAAGCCCGTCCGGCGGACGGCGGCCGTCGCCCGGGATGAGCGCCTACTCGGCGGCGAAAGCCGGCCTGACCGGGATGACCCGGACGTTGGCGCTCGAGGTCGCGCGGCGAGGCATCACCGTCAACACCGTCGTCCCCGGTTTCGTCGAGACCGACATCATCAGTTCCGGGGGCGACGCCGCCGTCGACGCCCTGGCCGCCCATTGGCCGCGGATTCCGGCGGAATCGGTGGCCGCGACCGTGTCGTTCCTCGTCAGTGACGACGCCCGGCACGTGTCGGGTGAAGAGGTGGGCGTCTGGCTCGGTGGTCCGGTCGGCGTCTGAAGGCGCCTCCGGCGCTCGTGCGCCTTTCTGGTTGTCCTAGCTACCAGAAAGGCGCACGGGCGCGTCAGCGCCTGTAGTTCGCGGGCCACGCCTTCCCCAGGGTCAGGCCCCCGTCGACGACGAGGTTCTGCCCGGTCACGAACGTTGCGTCGTCGGAGACCAGATAGGCGATGGCACCGGCGATGTCGTGGCCCTCGCCGGCGCGGGGGATCGGCTGGAATGTCACCAGACCCTGCCGCACGCTGTCGACGCTGGCGTCCAGCGCGTCTCCGTCCAGGCCGGCGCCGTGGCCGACGATACGGGTGGCGACGCCGCCGGGGGTGACCGCGTTGACCCGGACGTGGAATTCCGCGAGTTCGCGTGCGGCGCTGCGGGTCATCTGCAGCACAGCGGCCTTCGCGGCGCCGTACGGGTGCGGGCCGAAGCCGGTGCGCACGCCCGCCACGGACGACACGTTGACCACGGTGCCGAACCCCTGCTCGCGCATGACCCGGGCAGCGTGTTTGGTGCCGAGGAAGGCGCTGCGCGCCAAGACGGCGAACGAGGAGTCCCACTCGTCGACGGTGGTGTCGGCGACGTATGTCCAGGCCCCGACCCGGCCGGCGTTGTTGACCATCGCGTCGAGGCGTCCGAAACGCTCGGTCGCGGCGCGGACCGCGGCCGCGACATCCTCCTCGCGGGTGACGTCGGTGTGCAGGTAGGCACCGTGCTCGCCGAGAGCGGCCGCGACCGCCTCGCCGCGGTCGTCGTCGATGTCCGTGACCACCACCCGCGCACCCCGCTCCGCGAGAAGTGCGCAGGTCGCCGCCCCGATCCCGCTCGCTCCACCGGTCACCACCGCGACCTTGCCGTGCAGTTCCGCCATTGTGTTCTGTCCTTTCGCGCCGTCCGTCCGAACTGTGGATCTTGAGGTATTAACCTAAAGGTATTAGCTTGATATGTCGACGGAACCGATACGAAGCGGAGGTCGTCGGAACCACACGAGGGGAAGGCCCCGAATGTCCGAACTGATACTGACCGAGCAGCCGCGACCGGGCATCCTGCTCGTGCGACTGAACCGACCCGAGGCCCTCAACGCGATGAACGCGGAGATGATCGGCGAACTGCACCGGGTTCTGGCCCGGGTGCGGGACGACTCGACGATCCGGGCGATCGTCCTCACCGGTGCGGGCAAGGCGTTCTGCGCCGGCCTGGACCTGCGCGGGTACGGCACCCCGAACGGCGCCGCGGACGGCGAGGGCCGCCCTCAGGCCGGGTTGCGGGTGCAGAAGCACATCGCCGACCTGGTCGAAGCTTTCCGTGGCGCGCGCCCGCCGATCATCGCCGCGATCAACGGCGCCGCAGCAGGCGGCGGGATGGCGCTGGCGCTGATGGCCGACATCCGCATCATCGCCGACTCGGCCGCACTGCACGCGTCGTTCATCAAGCGCGGCCTCTCCAACTGCGACATCGGAGTCAGTTGGCTGCTGCCCCGCATGATCGGGTTCTCGCGCGCCGCGCAGATCCTGCTCACCGGCCGGACGATCGACGCCCGGGAGGCGGAACGAATCGGAATCGCCTCGTCCGTCGAATCCGGCGACGCCCTGCTCGGCGCGGCGCTCGACATCGCCGAGGAGATCGCGCAGAACACCCCGTTCGGGGTGTGGATGACCAAAGAGGTGATGTGGTCGAACCTGGAGGCGCCGAGTCTCCGGGCGGCGATCGACCTCGAGAACCGCACCCAGATCCTGGCGGCCATGACCAAGGACCACCGCGAGGCGGTGAAGTCCTTCCTCGAGAAGCGCCCGCCCGAGTATCTGAATCACTGACCCGGGGTCGGACCCACGCCACGGTCGGGACGTGACACAGCACTGCAGCAGCACCACCCGCCCTCCGGGGCAGTAAGCGAGGAAGATCAGTGAAAGTCGGTATCGCCGCCGGATATTGGGGATCCGGACCGCCGCGCAACGTCGACCGGATGCTCGCCGAAGCCGAGGCGCTCGGCGTGGACAGCTTCTGGACGGCGGAAACCTACGGCTCGGACGCGCTGACCCCCCTCGCCTGGTGGGGATCGCGCACGTCCACGATCAAACTCGGCACCGCGGTCTGCCAGATGTCGGCCCGGACGCCGACCGCCCTGGCGATGGCGGCGCAGACGGTCGACCACCTCAGCGGGGGCCGGGTGATCGTCGGCATCGGCGCGTCGGGACCGCAGGTGGTCGAAGGCTGGTACGGGCAACCGTATCCCCGGCCGCTCGAGCGGACCCGTGAGTACGTCGAGATCATGCGTGCGGTGTGGGCCCGGGAGAAGCCGGTGACCTACGAAGGCAGGCACTATCAGCTCCCGCTGGACGGTGGCAGCGGTCTCGGAAAGCCGCTGAAGTCGATCGTTCACCCACTGCGCGAGGACATTCCGGTCTATCTCGGGGCGGAGGGGCCGAAGAACGTCGCGCTCGCCGCGGAGATCGCGGACGGCTGGACGCCGCTGTGGTTCTCGCCCAAGAGCGACGAGTTCTACCGCGCCGCGCTGGCCGAGGGGTTCGGCCGGGACGGGGCCCGCCGGTCGCCGTCGGATTTCGAGATCGCCAACGTGTGCTGGCTGGTCGAGAACGACGACGTGGAAAAGGCGGCGGCCAAGATCAAGCCTGTCGTCGCGCTGTACGCCGGCGGCATGGGCGCGAAGGGCGCCAATTTCCACAACGACGTCTTCGCCCGCATGGGCTGGACCGAGGTCTGCGCCGAGATCCAGGAGTTGTACCTGCGGGGTCGGCCTGATCTCGCCGCGCAGGCCGTTCCGACCGAGATGGTCGAGGACGTCGCGCTGATCGGGCCTGCCGACAAGATCTGTGAGGACATCGTGAACCGCTGGAAACCCACGTGCTTGACGACGCTGATCCTCGGCGGCTGGCCGAGGCCGGAGAACCGGGAACGCATCCTCGAGGCGGTGATGTCGTGACGCTCGATCCGCGCACCCCGATCCTCGTCGGCGGCGGACAGGTCAACGAGCGGACCGGGGGAGTGGAACCCGTCGACCTGATCGTCGCAGCGGCCCGCGCCGCCGCGTCCGAGGCGGGATCGCCGCGTCTGCTCGAACTCGTCGACTCGGTCCGGTTGATCGGGATGCTGTCGTGGCGGTACCGCGACCCGGGGGCGCTGGTCGGTGAACGCATCGGTGCCGCCGTTCGGCACACCGGGTACACCGGCAGCGGGGGCAGCGGCCCGCAGGTCCTCGTCAACCAGGCGGCCGAGGACATCGCGGCGGGCCGGGCCGACGTCGTCCTGGTGGGCGGTGCCGAGTCCTGGCGGACCCGGATGAAGCTGCGGTCCCAGGGTGTTCGCCCGGAGTGGACCGTGCAGGACGACTCGGTTGCACCCGCAGAGGTCCTCGTCCCCGAGGTGCCGATGGTCTTCGACGGTCAGTCCAGGATCGGACTTGACCGGCCCGCATACGTGTACCCCCTGTTCGAGCAGGCGCTGCGGATCTCGTCGGGGCGATCGGAGGACGAGCACCGCGGCGCGATCGGCGCACTCTGGTCGGGATTCAGCAAGGTGGCGGCGACGAACCCGCACGCGTGGACCGGCCGCGAGTACACGGCCGACGAGATCGTCACGCCGTCCGAGGACAATCGGTGGATCAGCAGGCCGTACACCAAGCTGATGAACTCGAACAACATGGTGGAGCAGGGTGCGGCGCTGCTGCTCTGCTCCGTCGGCGTCGCCACCCGCCTCGGGATCCCCCGCGACAACTGGGTCTTTCCGCACGCAGGCACCGAGGCGCACGACACGTACGACATCGCCGAACGGGAGGCGCTCGATCGGTCACCCGCCATCCGGCTGGCGGGGGCGCGCGCCCTGGAACTCTCGGGAATCGGGCGGGACGACCTGGCGCACGTGGACGTGTATTCGTGCTTCCCGTCGGCCGTCCAGGTCGCCGCGGCCGAGTTGGGTCTGCCCCTCGACGATCCCGGCCGTCCGCTGACGCTCACCGGCGGCCTCACGTTCGCGGGCGGTCCGTGGAACAACTACAGCACCCACGCGATCGCCACCCTGGCGACCCGGCTGCGCGAGGCGCCGGGAACGTACGGGCTGATCACGGCGAACGGCGGCTACCTCACCAAGCACGCGTTCGGCGTCTACCGGACGGAGCCGCCGCGCAGCGGTTTCCGGCGTCAGGACGTTCAGGCCGACGTCGATGCGCAACCGACCACGCGAGCGCTCACGGGCTATGAGGGGTCCGGCTCGATCGAGTCCTGGACGGTGGTGCACGGACGCGACGGTGCCCCGGAGCGCGGCTTCGTGGCGGTGCGGACCGGCACCGGCGAACGCACGCTGGCCACCACGACGGAAGCTGGCGCGCTGGCCCGTCTGGTCGGCGTGGACGTCGCACGGGAGACAGCGGTCGTCGCCGCCGACGGCACGTTCCGGTTCGCGGACGATTGACTCCGGTTTACCTAACGACATAAGGTATAGGAATCGAGGACATCCGCCGTGAGGCGTGAGGTTCTCACGGAGAAAAGGAGTTTCGAATGTCTGTCGAAGACTTCCGCGAACTGTACGAGCGGCACGTCGGATACGTGGTGTCCGGAGACATGAAGTCCGCACTCGCCGACATGGTTCAGGCGAACCTGCCCGCCGTGTTCGACGGTGTCACCGTTCCCCGCGGCGACGTCGACGGGTTCGAGATCAAGGACGTCCGGGCCGACGGCGACCGCCGAATCGGCGAGACGGTGTACACCACCCCTGGCGGCACGATCGGCCTGCGTTCGATCTGGGAGCGTCACGACGGCCGCTGGCTGGCCGCGGCGCTCGAGAACTTCCCCGCCGAAGGAGGGAGTCCGGCATGACGGGAGAACCGTGGGGACCGTCCGCCGACGGCCTCGACCAGCCGTACTGGGACGGGCTCACCCGAGGTGAGCTGCGGCTCCAGCGCTGCGGCAACTGCAAGACCTGGATCTGGGGACCGCAATGGGTCTGCGGATCCTGCCACACCCTCGACCCGAACTGGGAGTCCGTGACGCCCACCGGGACCGTGTACAGCTGGTCGCGCAGCTGGTACCCGTTCATCACCGAACTGGCCGACCGCGTCCCGTACGTGACGGTCCTCGTGGAACTTCCCGAGGCCGGGCATCGCCGGGTGCTCGGAATCCTGACCGGCGACGACACCGACGCCATCCGCATCGGCGACCCGGTTGTCGGTCACATCGAACACGACGAAGGCGCGACCTGGCCGCTGCTGCGCTGGCGTCGATCCACAGAAGGAGCGCAGGCATGAGTGCACTCACCATGCGCGGTGCGGCCGCCGTCGTCGGCGTGTCCGAACTGCACTACCGCCGCGGCGAGGCCCCGGCGGGTGAACTGAGGATGACGCTCGAGGCGATCCTCGCCGCATGCTCGGACGCCGGCGTCTCGCCGCGCGAACTCGACGGATTCGTGTCGTATGCGGGCGGCGGGCACGACGGTGCGGTCATCGGCGGCGCACTGGGCGTCGACGACGTCCGGTGGTCGAACATGATGTGGGGCGGTGGCGGCGGGACGGTCGCTGCCGCGATCAACAATGCCGCCGTCGCGATCGCTGCCGGGCAGGCCGAGTGCGTCGTCGTCTACCGCTCGATGGCACAGGCGGATACCGGGCGGCTCGGATACGCGAAGTACCACTACGGCCCGCACTTCCTCGCGCACGGCGTCGGATCGCCTGCGCAGGTGTGCGCGCTGCGGACGCAGCGCCTGCTCGAGCACGACGGGGTGCCGCGCGAGACCATGCGCGCCCTGGTGCTCGCCGCGTACCGGCACGCCCAGAACAATCCGACCGCGCAGGGCTACGGCAAGCCGCTCGACGAGGCGACGTACGAATCCTCCCGCCTGATCACCGAACCGTTCCACCTGTACGACTGCTCGCGGGAGAGCGACGGCGCCGTCGCGCTGGTGCTGGTCTCCGCCGACCGCGCGAAGTCGCTGCGACCCGATCCCGCATACGTTCTCGCGGGAGCGCAGGGCGCACCGGGCGGCTACTCCTCGATCATCGACAACGACGACCAGTACGCCACAGCGGGTTTCGCGGGCGCTGCCGGACGGCCCGGGGTCGCGGACCGCCTCTGGGCCGCCGCCGGTCTCGGCCCCGACGACGTGGATGTCGTCCAGGTGTACGAGAACTTCAGCGGGCCCGCCGTCGCCGCGCTCATCGACCACGGCCTGGCGCCGTCCGGCCCCGCCGCAGGCGAGGTCCTCACCGTGGACAACCTCACCGCGGGCGTGGGCAAGCTCCCCGTGAACACCAGTGGCGGCAACATCGCCGACTCGTTCGTCAACGGAATGGGGCTCGCCGTCGAAGCGGTGCGGCAGATCCGGGGCACGTCGACCAATCCCGTGGCGCACGCCAAGACGTCGCTGTTCATCGGCGGCCCGATGGCACCGCTCGTCAGTTCGACGCTGTTCGCCCACGAAGACGTGCTGTAGCACCCCGACTCTGTGAGAAGGATCGACATGGACAACATGACCGTGGACCGCGACGCTCTGTTCATCGGTGGCCGGTGGGTCGCCCCACAGGAGGGTGCCGCGGCCGACGTCGTAGAGGCTGCCACGGAGAAGGTGCTCGGGCGTTCGGCGCTCGCTTCGGCGGCCGACATCGACGCCGCCGTCGCCGCCGCACGTGACGCACTCCGCGGACCGTGGGGGAAGCTCGACAACCGCGCTCGTGCAGACCTTCTCGACGTGTTCGCGTCCGCGCTGAAGAAGCGTGGTCGCGACACCGCGACGTTGGTGACGCGCGAGAACGGGATGCCGATCTCACTCTCCGCCGGGGTCAACGGTTTCGGGCCCGCCGCCATGATCCGCTACTACGCCGCGCTCGTCCGCGACGCGGCGTCCGAGGACGTCCGTCCCAGCGCGTTCGGCGGCCGCACGGTGATCCGGCGTGAGCCGGTGGGTGTCGTCGCCGCGATCACGCCCTGGAACTACCCGCAGCCCCTCGCCGCGATGAAGATCGCGCCCGCGCTCGCGGCCGGGTGCACCGTGGTGCTCAAGGCCGCCCCCGAAACCGCGCTCGACGCATTCGCGTTCGCGGACGCCGCCGAGGAGGCGGGTCTGCCTCCCGGCGTCCTGAACATCGTGCCCGCCGGCCGCGAGGCGAGCGCGTACCTCGTGCAGCACCCGGGGGTCGACAAGGTCGCGTTCACCGGTTCGACCGCGGCGGGACGAGCGATCGGCGAGGTGTGCGGCAGGCTGCTGCGCCCCGTCACGCTCGAACTCGGCGGCAAATCGGCTGCGATCGTGGCGGCCGACGCCGACCTGTCCGTCTTCGCCGCGAACCTCGCCGAGGTGTCGCTGGTGAACAACGGCCAGACGTGCCATGCGAGTACCCGGATCCTCGCGCCCCGTGCCCGATACGACGAGGTCGTCGAGGCGGTCACCGAGACGGTCCGGGGTCTCGTCGTCGGGGATCCCCTCGACAAGTCCACCGCGATCGGGCCGCTGGTCAGCGCCGCCCAGCGTGAGCGCGTGCTCGGCTACATCGAGGACGGGCGCAGCGCGGGCTACCGCATCACGACCGGCGGGGGCGTACCGGATTCGCAGCCGCTCGGCTGGTTCGTCGAGCCGACGGTGTTCGTCGACGTGGACAACTCCGCCCGCATCGCCCAGGAGGAGATCTTCGGACCCGTTCTGACGATCACCCCCTACACGGACGAGGACGAGGCCGTGGCGATCGCCAACGACTCCGAATACGGCCTGGGCGGCACGGTCTGGACCGCCGACGAGGAGCACGGCTTCGCGCTGGCCTCGCGGATCCACAGCGGGACCGTCGGCGTCAACCATTACGCCCTCGACCTCGACGCGCCGTTCGGGGGCGTCAAGTCCTCCGGTCTCGGACGCGAACTCGGTCCGGAAGGCCTGAACCCGTATTTCGCGACGAAGTCCGTCTACTTCGGAACACGCTGAGCCGAAGCGCTTTTCATTCACCATCAGAACTGATCGAACGGAGCAGGCGATGACGCTACCGCTGACCGGTGTCCGCGTACTGGACCTCACCGACGGCCTCGGTGAGTCGTGTGGCCGGTACCTCGCCGACCTCGGCGCGCAGGTGACGAAGGTGGAAGGCCCGGGAGGCGCGCGTTCACGCCGCGCCGAGCCCGTGGTGGACGGGGTCAGCATCCCGTTTGCGCTGCGCAACGCGAACAAGCGGGGGATCGTCGTGGACCTCGACGATCCCGCAGGCCGGGACCGGCTCCGGGAACTCGCCGCGGAATCGGACATCGTGGTGGAATCGCATGCGCCCGGCCTGCTGAGTGAGCGCGGGGTGGGCGCGGCCGAACTCTCGGCTCTCGCACCGTCACTGGTGTGCGTGTCGGTCACACCGTTCGGGCAGACCGGGCCCTACCGGGACTGGGCGGCCACGGAGCAGGTGCTGTACGCACTGAGCGGTGTGCTGTCGCGCTCGGGCGCTCCCGGAGCCGAACCCCTGCTTCCTCCCGCCGGTCTGGTGGAGGAGACGGTGGGGATGCATGCCGCCTGGTCGGCGCTGCTCGCCTATTACGACCGCATCCGCACCGGACACGGGCAGGTCGTGGACCTGTCCGCCTTCGAAGCGCTCGTGCACGGCTTCGATCCCGGTTTCGGGACGCAGGGTTCCGCGGCCGCGGGGCGCTCCGACGACTTCCCCCGGAACCGGCCGGACGCGTCGAACTTCTATCCGGTGTTCCCCTGCGCCGACGGCTACGTGCGGATCTGCCTGCTGGCCAAACGGCAGTGGCGGGGAATGTTCGAATGGCTCGGCGAGCCGGAAGAATTCGCCGACCCGAAGTACGACACGATTCCGGCCCGGTTCGCCGCCGCCGACACCCTGCACCCCCTCATCGAGGCGCTGTTCGCGACCCGCACCCGCGACCAACTTGTCGCCGAGGGTGCGGCCAGGGGAGTGCCGGTCGGCGGTGTGCTCTCGCTCGGGGAAGTACTGACCACCGAGCACTTCGACGTGGCCGGTGCCCTCGCGGACATGGAGATCGCCACCGGGGTGCACGCCCGGGTTCCGACGGGATACGTGTCGATCGACGGCGCACGCGTCGGAATCAGGACGCCGGCGCCCGAGGTCGGGGAGCACGACGTCCAGCCCCAGGCGATGCGGCAGGCGCCGGCCGCCGAGGTGTCCGGGACGCGGCAGTCGGGCACCCGCCCCCTCGACGGACTTCGCGTCCTCGACCTGGGCGTGATCGTCTTCGGCGCCGAACTCAGCCGCCAGTTCGCCGATTACGGTGCCGATGTCATCAAGGTCGAGAATGCCAAGTTCCCCGACGGTCTCCGCCAGTCGAAGCGGGGTGCGGCGCTGGCCGCGTCCGTCGCCTGGGGGCACCGCAACAAGCGCAGCCTCGGTCTGGACCTGCGCAGCCCGGATGGCGGGGAGTTGTTCCGCCGCCTCGTCGCCGAGGCCGACGTGGTCCTGGCCAATTTCAAGCCCGGCACCCTCGCGTCGATGGGCCTGTCGTACGACGAACTCGCCGCCCTCAACCCTGGCATCATCGTGTCCGAGAGCAGCGCGTTCGGCAGCACCGGGCCGTGGAACAACCGACTCGGCTACGGCCCGCTGGTGCGTGCCGCGTGCGGTGTGTCCGCCCTGTGGCGGTACCCCGGGAACGAGGACCTGCTCTGTGACGGCTCGACCGTCTATCCCGATCACATCGCGGCGCACGTCACGGCGATCGCGGTGCTCGCCGCCCTGATCCAGCGGACCCGCACGGGTAGGGGCGCGGCGCTGGAGGTGGCGCAGGCCGACACCGCGCTCGTCCAGCTCGGTGCTCAACTCGTCACCGAGTCGCTTCGACCGGGCACGGTCTCCGCGCCCGGCAACTCCGACCCGTTCGCCGCACCTGCCGGGGTGTTCGCCTGTGCGGGTGATGACGAGTGGTGCGTCGTGTCGGTCCGGGACGACGACGACTGGGTGCGACTGTGTTCCGCGATCGGCACGCCCGAACTGGCGGACGTCCCAGCGTTCCGCACCCGGGCCGAGCGGATCCGCAACCGGGTGGACGTCGATGCCGTGCTGGGTGAGTGGCTGCAGACGCGTTCTCCCGCAGCGGCGGTCGCGCAGTTGCAGGCGGCGGGTGTGCCCGCCGGGATGATGCTGCGACTTCCCGAACTGCTCACCGATCCGCACCTGGCGGCCCGCGACGCCTACACGGAAACCCATCACGCGTTGCTCCCGAAGGCGTTGCCCACGGCAGCCCGCGTCGCGCGCTTCTCGGCCATAGCCGATCCGCCGCTGCGCCAGGCCCCGATTGCCGGGCAGCACAGCCGGGAGATCTGCGCGGACCTGCTGAACATGACGACCGCGGAAGTGGATCGCCTCGTGGCCGAGGGGATCCTGCAACCGCCCGCCACGGATTCGTCGCCGATCGGGGTGGCCGCCTCCGCCGCGAGGTAACGCACGAGTTGATTCGACAGCGGCCCGGGTTACCCTGGGCCGCTGTCGAATCGCGTCCATGTCAAGGGTGTTCCGGCGAGGTCGGAAGATCCGAAGGTAAAGCGTGGACAAAACTAATGGCTGTTGGTTAACGTGGCACCCGTCACAATCATTCTCGAACTCTTCGAGACCGCACGACACGGAGTGTGTGCATGACAACCAGCTCATCAACCGCCGCAGACGGCGCCACGACGGCGTCCGGTTCCAGGTCCGCCGGCGACTCGAAACGCGCCAGCCGCGCCGCCTTCGTCGGAACTCTGCTCGAATACTACGATTTCAGCCTCTACGCCTCCGCCGCGTCGGTGGTATTCGGGAGCGTCTTCTTCTCCGGTGCGAGCCCCTTCCTGGCCACGCTGCAAGCGGTCGGGACGTTCGCAGTCGGCTTCCTCGTGCGGCCGATCGGCGGTGTCGTCCTCGGCAGCCTCGGCGACCGCATCGGACGGAAGAAGATCCTCGTCTTCACCCTCGTGATGATGGGGGCCGCGACGATGCTCGTGGGTCTGCTGCCCGGCTACTCGCAGATCGGCTGGCTGGCCCCGGCCCTCCTCGTCCTCCTCCGGATCCTCCAGGGAATCGGCGCCAGCGCCGAATACGGCGGCGCCACCCTGGTCGCGGTGGAGTTCGCGCCGCAGCGCCGACGGGGACTTCTCGGATCGCTGCCCGGGGCGGGAGCGTCCATCGGCGGCGTTCTCGGCACCAGCGCCCTGCTGATCGTCTCGGCCGCGCTTCCCGAGGAAGCCTTCATGTCCTGGGGGTGGCGCCTGCCGTTCCTGCTCAGCGGACTGATTCTCCTGTACGGCCTGTCGCTGCGGGCCCGGTTGCCCGAGACTCCGGCGTTCCGCCACATCGAGGAATCGAACGACAAGACCACGTCCCCGGTTCTCGACGTCATCCGCCGGCAACCACGCGCGATCCTGTCCGTACTCGTGATGGTGTTCGGGCAGGCCGGTCTCGGCTATTTCTATCTCGTCTTCATGCTGACCTACGGCCGCAACCAGCTGGGCATGGGGCAGACGGACATCCTGATCGGCCTGGTTCTCGCGCAATTAAGTTGTGCGGCATTCATTCCCCTGTTCGGGATGCTGTCGGACCGGGTCGGCCGACGGCCGGTCATCATCTCCGGCTTCGTGTTCTCCGCGCTGCTCGCCTTCCCGGCGTTCTGGCTCGTCGGGCACGGTGGCGGGACCGCCGCGTTCTGGTTGGTCCTGGTCCTCGGGAACGGGGTCGGTGTCGCTGCGATCTTCGGCCCGATGGGGGCGTACGTCACCGAACTGTTCGAGACCCGGCACGCCTTCAGCGGTCTGGGGCTCGGCCGTGAACTCGGGAACGCTCTCGGCGCCGCGCTCGTGCCGGTCCTCGCCGTGCAACTCGCGTTCAACGACGGCGGCAGCACCGCGGCACTGAGCATCCTGCTGGTGGCGATCTCGGTGGCGGGCATCGCCGCCGCATGGGTCTCGGTGTCGCGAACACAGCGCGCGCGGGACGGTGCGGAGCGGGCCGCGTCGTCGTCCGAGGCCGCCGTCTAGCGGAGGTCGTGGTTCAGGGCAGCGGCGCCACGGGATGGCAGGCGGGAGCGACGGCCGTCGCCGGATCGAGGAGGTTGCGCACGATCCGGAGCGTGATGTCGTCGTACACCATGGTTCCGTGATTGGTCAGATCCTCGGGGCAGAAGTCCTGAACCACGACGTTGGACACGTTCGGCCCGGGCGGCAGTTGCGACTCGCTCAACTGCACGACGAGGTCGTGCCGCGAACTGACGGTCGCATACTCGACTCCCGGGCGGGTCATGCCGCCCTCCCCGGTCTCCGTGACGAACGCGGAACCCGCCGTCCCGTCGTCGACCGCCGGAATCACATCTCCGACGGCGTCTTTCGCCTGGGAATGCGCGGCGAGAAAATTCAGCATTCCATAGGCGCTGATGCCGTTCGTGGCGGGAGCGACCCCGATCATCGTGCCGATCTTCGACTCCCCACCGAGGTGGTTGATGTAGTACAGCGGCACGAGTCCGCCCTGGGAGTGCCCGACGAGATCGACCCGGTCGGCGCCGGTGGCGGCGAGGACCGTCTCGACGAAATCGCCGACCTCCCGGGCGGACACCCGCATGTCACCGGTCTGATGGAACGGGCCGGTGTCCGGGCCGCCGTAGTCGAGGCCGAAGACGCAGTAACCGTCGGCTTTCAGCTGGGGTGAGTACATCGCCCAGTTGGCGTAGCTGTTCTCGAATGTTCCGTTGACGAGGACGACGGGCCGCGGATGCGCGGCGTCCGGCCTGCACGAGAAATCGTTCATGCCCTGCGGGATCGCGTCGGGGTGCTCGATGGAATAGGCCCACGCGGCAGGCCACCCCGTTTGTGGCGGCCCGACGGAGGCCTCGTCGGGGGCAGCGTCGGCCACCGCCGGAGTGCCCAGGACTGCCAGGACTCCGAGAACTGCCACCGTGCGTGCGCGTGTACCCATCGCGTCCGACTCCTCCACCGCAGAGCGATCTTTTTACCTAACTAGTGTAGGTGCAGCTCGGCGTGCGTGGGTGGGAGCGGCACAAGAAAAAGGGGTGCGGCGAATATTTCTTCGCCGCACCCCTTCTTACCGGAATCGTTCAGGCCTTCATCAGGTCTCGATGGATGATTTCCTTCATGATCTCGTTGGTGCCGCCGTAGATCCGCTGGATCCGGGCGTCGATGTACGCCTTGGCGACGGGATACTCCATCATGTAACCGTAGCCGCCGTGGAACTGCACTCCGGCATCGATGACGCGGCCCTGCAGTTCCGTGGCCCAGAGCTTCGCCTTCGCCGCATCCACGGCGGTGAGGGTGCCCGCATTGTGCTCACGCACGCACCGGTCGATGTACGCGCGGGACACCTCGACGGCCGTCTGCAGTTCGGCGAGGGTGAACCCGAGGCCCTGAAATTCCCCGACCCGCTTGCCGAAGGCCGTCCGCTCCTTGACGTAGTCGAGGGTCCAGCCGAGGACCGCCTCGGCGGACACCTGCGCGGCGATACCGATGCCGAGTCGTTCGAGGGGGAGGCTCTGCATCAGATACGCGAACCCCGAACCGATCTCACCGAGCAGATTCTCCTTGGGGACGCGGACGTCCTCGAAGAACAATTCGGCGGTGTCCTGGGCGTGCAGACCGAGCTTGTCGAGTTTGCGGCCCCGGGCGAATCCCGGCGTCCCGTCCTCGACGACGAAGAGGCTGAAGCCGCGCGAGCCGGCCGAGGGATCGGTCTTCGCGAACACGATCACGAGGTCGGCGAGGATTCCGCTGGTGATGAACGTCTTGGACCCGTTGATCACCCAGCTGTCGCCGTCCAGGACCGCCGTGGTCTGGATGGCGCGCAGGTCGCTGCCCGCGGCAGGCTCGCTCATCGCGATCGCGCCGATGGTCTCGCCGGTGACGAACCCGGGCAGCCAGCGCCGGCGCTGCTCGTCGTCGGCGTGACGGAGCAGGTAGTTCAGGACGATGTCGTCGTTCGTGGAGAACCCGGACTGCAGGGCCGACGCGCCGACCCGGGCAATCTCCTGCTGGATCACGAAGCGGAAGCGGTAGTCCAGTTCGCCGGGCCCGCCGTACTCCTCGGGGACCGACAGTCCGAGCAGACCCTGGCGACCGGCTGCCAGCCAGGTCTCGCGATCGATCAGGCGATCCGCATCCCATTTCTCGAGTTGGGGCACCACGTGCTTGTCGACGAATCCCCGCACGGATTCGCGGAACAACTCGTGGTCCCGGTCGAACAGATCGCTCTGCATCTCTTCCTCCTGATGCGGGACGCCCATGGGCGCCCCGCACATCATGTTGTCAGTTCGTTGCCAGTAGTTTCTGCGTCTCACGCCGGAACACCTGGTTGGCGACCTCGTTCTGGCCCAATACCATCCGGCCGGCGTTGGCGCTGGTCATGCCGTGCTGCGAGTCCCGCAGGAGGGGGAAGTCCTCCGCGTGGAGAACGGCGAGGAGAATCTCCCAGTTCTTGGTCCACAGGCGGTTCCACCGCTCCTCGGTCATCTCGGTCTCCGCGACCGGCGGCACGATCAAGCGCATCTCCATGCGGCAGCGCTGCGGATCGGTGGGGTGCGGCCGGAAGGTGAGGAGCTGGAAGTGATCCGGCTGCCGCAGCAAGGTGCTGTTGGGGAGTAGGAAATGGGTTTCGGTGATGTCCTTGGCCAGGCTCCGGTCGCCGGGATCCTCTTCGATCCACCGGTCGATCGACTTGCGCGGCGCGATGAAACGGCAGTGCCTGCCGAAGTCCTCGAACGCCATCACGTTGGTGTGGATGTGCTTGGCCGCGGTGTTCGGGTGGGCGTATTGGATGTGGTATCCGTCGAGGAAGGCGTCCTGCATGATCTTCCAGTTCACGGGCTCGTCGAATCCCTCGGACTGGAAGGCGATCTTGGAACCGAGGTCGTAGCCGGCGACGATCGTATCCATCTCTTCGCCGAGCCAGCCCGCCACGTCGATCTCGGCGTTCGCGTCGTCGACGACCCAGATGAAACCGTGACGTTCCTCGGTCGGCAATTCCACGAGCCCCATGTTCGTGGTGTCGGTCTCGCCGAACGTGTTGTCGCGGGTAATCGTCCGGAGGCTGCCGTCCGTGTCGTACGACCACCGGTGGTACGGGCAGGAGAAGAGCCGGCACCGGCCCTTCTCCTCCTTTTCGAGGAGGGCGCCGCGGTGCCGGCAGAGGTTGACGAACGTCTTGACGCCGCCGTCGCGCTGACGGACCACGATGATGTTGTTCCGCGGCATCTGAAGGGTGAAGAAGTCGCCGGCGCGGGGGATCTCGGAGCCGTGCGCGACGATCGAGGGGACACGTCCGAAGATGAGGTCGCGTTCCCGCTTGGCCACGGCCGGATCGGTGAACTCCTCCGGCTGGAACCAGGTGATGTGCTCGAATTCGTCCGTCGTGTCGTTGCGCAGGTGATCCAGGGCGCGGCGAATGCGTTCCTCGCGGGGGGCTCCGACCTCGGTCATTGCGTTTCCTCCAGTGTCGTGCGGAGTCGATGGGCCGGCGTTGTCGCCGCTACCCCTCACCGGCTCCGAATGCGGTGTGGATCGACGCATTAAATCTAACTCACATAGATTTATGTGTAAACCCTCGCAGGTCGGGCCGTTGCGGGTGTTATCAATGAGCATTAGGTTTAGGTGACACCGTCCGATGAGGAGTGATACGGATGATTTCCTGTCAGTGGTGCGAGGAACTCGCAGACGACGACCGCGACGAAGTTCTCGCCCTGGTGGGCGCGGCCGCGGAATACGACGACGAAGCGGGGTTCTCGCGCATCGAACCGCGTGATGTCACGGCACGTTCGCGGCCGGGGGTGCGGGTATCGCATCTTGCCGTCAAGGCGCGCCGCGGTCTGAGCGCTGTCGACGACGTTCCGCTCGTCGTGGTGGCGTACCTCAACATCGCCGTGGACGACGACGGTCTCGGGACCGTCCAATTCGTCGTGCACCCCGACTATCGATCGCGGGGAATCGCGACCCTGCTCGTCGAGGAACTGGGCCTCGACGTGGACCGGCCGGAGGGCTGGATGGGTACCGGTGCGCGCGCGCTGCGCGTCTGGGCCTTCGGCACGCATCCCGCCGCCGAGCGCCTGACTCGACGGTTCGGGATCTCGTCGGTGAGCCGGCTGTGGACCCTGTTCCGCAGCCTGACCGGGCCGTTCGCGGTTCCGCTCGATCCGGTACAGCTCCCGGTAGGGTCCGTTCTGGAGACGCCGCGCGGGCTGGACGCCGTGGAGTCGGTGAAGGCTCTCGACGACGTGCTGGGCCGTTCGGGAATTCGGGCCGCTCAGCTCGAGAAACTGTCGGAGAGCCGTGCCCACGGAACCGGGTCCGTCGTTATCGCGTCCGGCGACGCCGGCCGGCCCCAGGGGTTCGTCTGGCTGGACGCGTCGCTGCACACGCACCTCGAACTGCGGGCGTCGTGGATCCGTGCGCTGGTGCTCGAGAAGGAGGCGCGGGGCGGCGGCCTGGGTGCGGCTCTGCTCGTGCGGGCGCTCGAGGTGCTGCGCGACGCGGGGGCCCAGATCGCCTTGATGAGAATCGATCCCGACGACGACGGTGCGGTCCGGCTCTGCCGGTTGCTGTCGTTCGAGCAGGAGGATGCGCACACGTGCTACCAGGTCGGTGAGTGGCACGAGGCTCCCGGCTACCTCTGAGGCATGAGACGTAGAACGATATTTGTTCCACTGTTGACGAGCAGCGAAAGCCGCGCTACTGTCCTGTGACACGGCTCACAAGAAGTGTCCGTTTCGAGGGCGTCCAGCCGACGGCCCTCGAACCCAAGACTCACATCCAGTGCTCACCTCGCGCGCACGCCGCGCGACATTCCGGCGCACATCACCGACATCTCAGACTCGGTTGAACGAGAGGACACGTCATGGCACGACTCGAGGGGAAGGTCGCGTTCGTCACCGGTGCGGCTCGCGGACAGGGACGTTCGCACGCGGTGCGACTGGCGGAGGAGGGCGCCTCCATCATCGCGATGGACATCTGCGAGCAGATCGACACCGTGTTCTATCCGATGGCGACCACGGATGACCTCGCCGAGACCGAACGCCTGGTCAAGGAGGCCGGCGGTTCCATCGTCACGTCGGTGGGCGACGTCCGGAACCGCGCCGACGTCCAGCGCGCGTACGACGCCGGGATCGAACAGTTCGGGCACGTCGACATCGTCCTGCCCAACGCCGGCATCATGCCCGTCATCGGACCCGGTGATCAGCCGCAGGCGTGGCACGACGCCATCGACGTGATGCTCACCGGCGTGTGGCACGTACTCGAGGTGACGGTGCCCGGGCTGATCGAGCGGGGCGAGGGCGGGTCGATCGTCATCACCAGTTCCGCCGCGGGCCTCACCAGCATCGGACTCAACACGTTCCCCGGCCAGGCCGGCTACTCCGCGGCCAAGCACGGCGTCGTCGGTCTCATGCGCCTGTACTCGAAGCAGCTTGCCAAGCACAGCATTCGGGTCAACACCGTGCATCCCACCGGGGTGAACACCCCGATGGTGGCCAACGCCGAATACGGCGAGTTCGTGAACTCGCACCCCGAGGTCGCGAACGACGAATCGTACAAGAATCCGATGCCGGTCGAGCTGATCGAGGCCGTCGACATCAGCAACGCCATCGTGTTCCTCGCCTCCGACGAGGCGCGGTACGTCACGGGCGTGACCCTGCCGGTCGATGCCGGCTACAACAACCGCTGAGCGAAGGGAATTTTCGACCATGACGACAACAGAGTCGGCGGCCGCAGCGCCTCCGAAGATCGCCGATCGCGAGCAGGTGTTCGTGGGCGGCCGGTGGGTGGAGTCGACGGGAGACGAGTGGATCGACCTCGTCGACCCGTTCACCGAGAAGAAGGCGGCGCGAATCCGCAGCGCCACAACCGAAGACGTCGCGCGCGCCGTGCAGGCGGCCCGCACGTCGTTCGATTCCGGTGAGTGGGCGTCGCGCACGATGGCCGAACGCGCCGACGTCCTCGACGAGATCGCCTTGCGACTCGAGAGCCGCGTGGAGGAGTTGACCCCGCTCGGCGTGATCGAGGTCGGCATCCCCGTCGCGGTCAGCGGCCCGACGCAGCAGATGACCGCCGGGTTGTTCCGCGCCGTGGCGGCCGTGGCCCGCGACTACTCCACCCGCGACGACCGGACCCGGGCCGACGGCGGGGTCTCGCGAATCCTGAAGGAGCCGACCGGGGTCGTCGCCGCCATCATCCCCTGGAACGGGCCCATCGGGACGATCGCCTTCAAGGTGGCCCCCGCTCTCGCCGCAGGGTGCTCGGTGATCCTCAAGACGGCACCGGAAGCCCCGCTGTCGCCGTCCGTGTTCGCCGACGTCATCGGGGAACTGACGGCCGAAGGCAAGATTCCGGACGGCGTCGTGAGCGTTCTCTGCGCCGACCGGGAGGTGTCCGAAACCCTCGTCACCAACCCCGACGTCGACCACATCACGTTCACCGGAAGCACTCTCGCCGGGCGGCGCATCATGTCGCTCGCCGGTGAGCGCATCGCCCGGGTGTCGCTCGAACTCGGTGGCAAGTCGGCGGCGATCATCCTCGACGACGCCGACCTGGGGCACGTCATGCAGTCGCTCCCGATGGGTGGCTGCATGCAGAGCGGCCAGGCGTGCATCGCGCTGACGCGGGTGCTCGTGTCACGCAAGCGCCACGACGAGGTGGTCGAGGCGCTCAAGGGTGCGCTGGGCTTCCTCACCATGGGAAACCCGTGGGAGCAGACGACCTTCCTCGGCCCGCTCGCCATGGAGCGGCAGCGTGACCGGGTCGAGAGTTACATCGCCTCGGCCAAGGAGGAGGGCGCGACCATCGTGCTCGGCGGTGGCCGTCCCACCGGCGTCGAGCACGGCTTCTTCGTCGAACCGACCCTGATCGACGGCGTGCGCAACGACATGCGCGTCGCGCAGGAGGAGATCTTCGGTCCCGTCGTCTCCGTCATCACCTACGAGGACGAGGACGAGGCGATCGCCATCGCCAACGACTCGATCTACGGACTGTCCGGCGCGGTGTACACCGCCGACCTCGAGCACGGTTTCGAGGTGGCGCAGCGCATCCGGACCGGAACGGTCAGCGTGAACGCCACCATCATCGACTTCACCGTGCCTTTCGGCGGCTACAAGCAGTCCGGTGTCGGACGCGAAGGCGGCGTCGAGGGCCTCGAGGAGTTCTTCGAGACCAAGACGGTGCACCTGCCCGCCACCGGGTAACAGGTCGCCGGCATCGAGATGACGAAGGGCCCCTGGAACATTTAGTTCCAGGGGCCCTTCGGCTCTTCGGGCGCCGGCGTGTCAGGCGGAGCGTTCCTCCGCTGCGTTCCCGGCGGCCGCGTCGTTTCGCATCACTCCGTACAGGAAGCTGCGGATCATTTCCTCGAACAACCGCTTCGACGAGAGTTCGTTGGCGGCAAGCGCTTCGGCGAGGAGCGGCTGAGACTCCGGATCTACGTTCGGGAAGATCGTCGCGCGAGTGCTCGGCTTGCGCATCGCCTCCGTCAGGACCGCGCCGATCGACAACGTCTCCATCCCGTCCAGGATCTGGACGTGGAGATGCGTCGGCACACCGGAGTCCAGCAGGAACCGAGCCGTGTCCTCGTACGTGCCGATCAGGAGGTCCCGCGGCAGATACTGCAGGAGGATCGGCGCCGCGTTCCGGTGCCGCAGGATGGCCTGGCGGAAATTCATGCTCAACGCCACGAAGAACTCGGGCCAGTCGGGGCCGGGCTTGCGGCGGGGACGGACGACGGACGCGCCGGCGATGTGCCGTGCCACCGCGGACAGGATCTCGCTCTTGTCCGCGAAGTGGTGGTACAGCGACGGCGCCTGCACTCCGAGGTGCTTGGCCAGTCGCGGCAGACTGAAAGCCTCGAGTCCTTGGGAATCGATGATCTCGATGGACGCCTGCACCGCAGCCGCGCGGCTGATCAGGGGCTTCGATGGTCGGGGCATGTCAGGCTTTCCGGTCAGGGTGTTCGCTCGGGTGGTTGTCAGTCATGGTGAGGTGAATCGTAGTCGGTCGTGGTCACCTCATGGGTGTAGGCGACGTCGCTGTCGAGGAAGTCGAGCAGGCCGCCGCTGAGCAGGTCGTTGTCGTCGCCGCTGACCATGTGGCCGGCACCTCCGACATCGATGTGGCGGGCCGACGGGATCAGTTCCAGCAGGTCACGGGCACCGTCAGCGCTGACGACGTCGGACTGGGCGCCCCGGATGAGGAGGGTCGGGACGCGCACCGCCCGCGCCGCGGCACGGGCCCGCGCTTCCCGGACCGCGGCGTGGTCGTCGGTGTTCTCGCGGTACGTGATCATCCGCGGATCCCAGTGCCAGTACCAGCGCCCGTCGCGGAGGCGAAGGTTCTTGCGGAGTCCCTCGACGCGCGGGGGACGACGGCGGTGCGGGTTGTAGGCGACGACGGCGTCGAGTGCGTCGTCGAGGGTGTCGAAACCGGCGAGGCCGCTCTCCATGAACGACGTGATCTTGGCGAGGCCGCCGGGTTCGGCGCGGGGGGTGATGTCCACCAGGACCAGTGCACGGCCGATGCCGTGGTCGCCCTGCGCGAGCAACGACGCCATTCCGCCCATGGACGCGCCCACCAGCACCGGTGGCTCGTCGAGTCCGGCGGCGACGGCCGCGAGGTCGCGCGCGTGGGCATTGCTGCCGTAGTCGCCGTCCTCGGCCCACTCGCTCTCGCCGTGACCGCGAGCGTCGATCGCGAGTGCGCACCAGCCGTTGTCGGCGAGGCGAATTCCGGTGCGCTGCCACGAATGGCGGGTCTGCCCACCGCCGTGCAGCAGCAGGACGATCCCCTTCCTCGCGGACGCCGGCTCCCACCGGTCCGCGACGAGTGTGACTCCGTCGCCGCGCAGTTCGGTGCGAATCGTGGTGATCGGCATGGTCGTTGTCGCCTTTCGTCGGTCAGTGACCGGAGGTTCCGCCGTCGACGGCGAGCGTCGAACCGGTGATGTAGCCCGAGGCCCGGCTGGCGAGGAAGACCACCGCCGCGTCGAGTTCGCGCTGGGTGGCGGTCCGTCCGAGTGAACAGTCGTGGAGGAAGGCCGCGAGTGTCTCCGCCGACATCTCGCCGATCATGTCGGTGTCGACGAATCCCGGTGCGATCGCATTGACCCGGATGCCCTTTCGCCCCGACCACTGGTTCGACAGATCCCTGGTCAAGCCGATGAGCCCCGCCTTGCTCGACGAGTACGCGGCCTGCGGAAGCACGGACTTCACCAGGCCGAGCATGCTGGTGATGTTGACGATGCTGGAACCGGGACCCATCACGCGGGCACAGGCCTGTGCGGCCCAGTAGGCCCCGAAGAGGTTCACGTCGAGCACCGCCCGGTAGTCCTCGGGCCGCTCGCGGGTGGCGGGTGCGGCGTGGGTGACCCCGGCGTTGTTCACCAGGATGTCGAGCTTGCCGAACCGGTCGATCGCCGCCTGTGCGAGCGCGTCGCACTGTTGCGGATCGGTCACGTCGGTGGGGACCACCAGGCAGTCGCGACCGCGTTCGGTGACCGAGCGGGCGACCGCGTCGAGTCGGTCGCGCCGTCGTGCGGCGATCACGACATCCGCGCCTGCCTCGGCGAGCGCGCACGCGAAACCGGCGCCGAGGCCGCTGCCCGCGCCGGTGACGACGGCCACGGAGTCGGTCAGGCGGAACAGGTCGAGCACCGATTCGGTTGCCTGCGGGTTCATGAGCGAGGTCTCCCATCCAAAATTCTAATGAACATAGGTTTATCGCAGGTGTCGCCGCGGGGCAACATCTCCAGCGTGCGTCTTGCGTGACTTTAATCTAATGGCATAAGATTTACGAGCAAGTGGAGTCGAGTGGAACGAGACGGGTACATGATCAGCACCGCGAACCAGGAACGGCTGCAGATGCAGGTGGCCGGCAAGGAAACGCTTGCCGACGGCGTCGTGCGACTCACGCTGGTCGACGAATCCGGAGCCGCGGCCCCGGCCTGGACGCCGGGTTCGCACATCGATCTGGTCCTCGACGACACGACCACCCGCCAGTACTCGCTGTGCGGGGATCCCGGCGACACGACGTCGCTGACCGTTGCCGTGCTCCGTGAGGCCGACGGCCGAGGCGGTTCGATCCGCGTCCACGACAAGCTCGAATCCGGCGACCTCGTCACCGTCGGCGGTCCCCGGAACCACTTCGCACTCGTCGACGCCGACTCTTATCTGTTCGTGGCGGGCGGGATCGGCATCACGCCCCTCCTCCCCATGGCGCGGGAAGTGGACTCGAAGGGCACGCCGTGGCGCCTGCTCTACGGCGGGCGGACCCGCGCAAGCATGGCGTTCGCCGATGAACTCGCGGCGGCACACCCGGATCGGGTGCTCCTCCGCCCGCAGGACGAGCACGGACACCTCGATCTCGCCACGGCCCTCGACGAGGCCGAGCCCGGAACCGTCGTGTACTGCTGCGGGCCGGAACCGCTGTTGCAGGCCATCGAATCGGCCTGCCGGGAACGTCCGCACGTCACCCTGCACGTCGAGCGCTTCGCGCCGAAGGTGCTGCCCGAAGGCGACGACGGCGCGTTCGAGGTCGAACTCGGCCGGTCGGGGCGGACGGTGCAGGTCGCTGCGGACGAGACGCTTCTCGACGCCGTTCTCCGGGAGGGCGTCGACGCGGACTTCTCCTGCCGGGAAGGTACCTGCGGAACGTGCGAGGTCGCGGTGCTCGGCGGCACTCCCGATCACCGGGACTCCGTTCTCAGCGAGGACGAGCAGGCGGAGAACGACGCCATGATGATCTGCGTGTCCCGGAGTTGCACACCCAAGCTGATCCTGGACCTCTGACGGATGGTGACGACGGGCGCGGAGTCGGCCATGGTCGCGGTCCCGGCTCGGCGGGTCGCGACACGCGATCGGCTGCTGGGGACGCTCGTCCTGGTGCTCCTCGGTTCGGTGCTGTGCGCCGTCACCGCAGATCTGGCGTCCGAGCGGGCGTTCGTGATCGCGTTCTGGGTGGGCGGAGCGGCGGCGGGATCCGCCGGGTTGGCAATAGCTCGAGCGGAACGCATTTCGAGAAAACGCGCCGATCGGGGTGTCCGATTCGGTGCCGTATCAGTTAATCTATAGATTATAGGTTTGGAGCGGCGGCGCGAGGCGTCTGCCGTGACATCGATGTCGCCCGGCGGCGACGGCGGAAGGTTGAGTGGAGATGGCTGCGACAATCGGGTCGGCATTGCACTGGTGGGCGGCGACGAAGGGCGACCAGCGGGCGATCGTCGTCGACGACGACGCGCTCACGTACCGGGAACTGCAGGACTGGTCGAGCCGCGTGGCTCGCCGGGTCGTCGAGGCCGGGATCGAGCCGGGTGACCGAGTCGGCGTCCTCGGCCCGAACTCGCTCGAGTGGCCGGCCGTCGCGCTCGGAGTCCTCAAGGCGGGCGCGGTCCTCGTACCGCTGAACCCCCGGCTCAAGCCCGCGGAACTCCGCAAGGTCGTCGACGACGCGGGAGCCCGGCTGGTGCTGGCGCCCGCCGAATTCGGCGACGCGGTCGAGAAGACCCGCGCCCTGGGCGCGACGTTCGATTCGCTGCCCTTCGGCGAATTCGCGGCGCTGCGCAGTGGCGGTGTGGACGACTTCCGGATCGACGTCGGACCCGAAGATCCGACGGCGCTGTTGTTCACCAGCGGGTCGACCGGACTCTCCAAGGGCGTGATCTGCACCAATCGCACCCTGCTCAACATCGTCTTCGAGGCGTCGCTGACCGAAGAGGGGCTGCGGCCCGGGGCGACGACGCTACTGGTACTGCCGCTCGTCTTCACCCCCGGCCTCGTGTGGGGTCTGCTCATGACCACCGTGCTCGGCGGCACCATCATCATCGAACGCGAATTGAAGCCGGGACGCGCCGCGGCACTGCTGAGCGAACACAAGGTCCAGGCCCTGTTCGGTGTCCCGTTGATCTTCGAGGCCATCTCCCGTGCCCCGGAATTCGACAACGCGGATCTCGGTTCCCTGCGCACGGCGATCGTCGGCGGCGCCGCCGTCGCGCCCGCCCTGCTGCAGCGGTGGGCGGACAAGGGGGTCGCGCTCCGGCAGATCTACGGAATGACCGAGGCCGGGGGAGTCGCCACCGCCACGCTGGTGAGCGAGGCGTTCGACCACCCCGGGACATGCGGAAACGGCTCCATCTTCACCGAGATGAAAGTTGTCCGCCCGGACGGGACCGAGGCCGACCCCGGCGAGGAAGGCGAAATCCTCCTCAGCGGGCCCGGCGTCACGCCCGGCTACTGGAACGACGAGGAATCCACCGCGGCCGCGCTGCGCGACGGCTGGCTGCACAGCGGCGATCTGGGAACCCGCGACGCCGAAGGGCGCCTGCAGTTCGTCGACCGCCTCAAGGACCTCATCATCACCGGAGGAATCAACATCTCTCCGGTGGAACTCGAACGCGTGATCGGTGAGATCGAGGGAGTCGAGGAAGTGGCGGTGATCGCCGCGAAGGACCCACGCTTCGGTGAGACCCCCGCCGCGATCGTGACGGTGACCGGCGACGTCGACGAGGTCGCCATCGTCGAGCACTGCGACCGGCTCGTCGCGGACTACAAGGTGCCCCGGTACGTCGTGATCCGCAACGAACCCCTGCCGCGTCTGCCCAGCGGAAAGCTGTCGAAGACCGCGATCAGATCCGAGTACCGCGACGTATCCGAACGGTTCTCGAAGGTGCGCTGACACACCGCGGCACGGACCACACACGACGAAAAGAGAACAGTTCATGACGAGTATCGCCACCGAGAGCGTCGTCCAGCTCGAGCGGGACGGTGAGATCGCGATCGTGCGACTGAATCGCCCGGATCGCCTCAACGCCTTCACCCTCGAGGTGCGGGACCGCATCATCGAGGTCTTCGATGAGTGCGATGCGGACGACACCATCCGCGCGATCGTCCTCACCGGAACCGGCCGCGCCTTCTGTGCCGGGGCCGATCTCGCGAAGGGCGGCGACACGTTCGTCACCGAGGACGACCCGGACAGCGGCGAGGCGCCACCCGATTCGGGCGGTCAGGCGTCCCTGCGGATCTACCGGTCGACGAAGCCGGTGATCGCCGCCATCAACGGTCCCGCAGCGGGGGTCGGTGTGACGATGACACTGCCCGCCGACGTCCGGATCGCCTCCGACACAGCCAAGTTCGGTTTCGTGTTCACCCGTCGCGGGCTGGTGCCCGAGGCCTGTTCCACCTGGTTCCTGCCCCGGATCGTCGGGATCTCGACCGCCGTCGAGTGGACCGTGGGCGGGAAGATGGTGTCGGCGGCGGAGGCGCTCGAACGCGGCCTCGTCCGCGAGGTCGTCCCCGCCGACGATGTGCTGCCGCGAGCGATCGAGGTGGCGCGCGAACTGGCGGCGGGCACCTCGCCGGTCTCCGTCGCGCTGACCCGGCAGTTGATGTGGAGGATGCTCGGCGCCGACAGCCCGGAGGTCGCGCACCGGGCCGAGTCGATCGCCATCCACGTCCGCGGAACGTCGGCGGACGTCCGCGAAGGGGTCGCGGCGTTCCTCGACAAGCGGCAGCCCGACTTCCCCCAGTCGGTGTCCGACGGCCTGCCCGACGTCTTCCGCTGAACCCAGTTACACGGGAATTGGTCAGGTTCACCCGCAACAGCGTGTGAACCTGACCAATTCGCCGTAATCTATGGCTTGGCGATCACGCCGAATCGGCGCAGCGACAGCGCCGGGTTCTTCGCGCGGACCTCGGCGATGCGCTCGGCGGAGACGGTCCCGATCGCGGTCCCGGTCCGTTCGCCGAGGGACGCGATCACCACGCCCATCGGATCCACGATCATGGACGCACCCGAACCCACCGGGGCGCACTGATCGGCCGCGGCGACGTAGAGGGTGTTCTCGATCGCCCGGGCGCGGACCAGCGTGGTCCAGTGGTCCTCCTTGAGCGGGCCCGGCATCCATGCGGCGGGCAGGACCAGGACGTCGGCACCCGCATCGACGATGCGCCGGGTCACCTCCGGGAACCGCAGGTCGTAACACGTCTGCATGCCGAACGTGATGCCGTCGACCGTGAACGTCTCGGGATCGCCGATCGTCCCCGCCTGCACGAACTCCGACTCCCGGTAGCCGAATGCGTCGAACAGGTGCAACTTGCGGTACGTGGCGGCGATGCCGCCGTCGGGGGCGACCGCGACGAGGGTGTTGAAGATCCTGCGCTCGCCCGGGATCACCTCGTTGATCCCGGTGACGAGGGTCAGCCCGTGCCGGACGGCGATCTCGCGCAGACCCGTGACGAATTCACCGTCGAGGGATTCGGCGGAGTCCACGAACCGCTCGTCGATCACCGGGAGCGCGAACATCGCGTATTCGGTGGTCGCCAGTACCCGGGCGCCGCCCGCGGCCGCCTCCCCGGCGAACTTCGCGATCTGCCCGAGGTTGTCGTGCTTGTCCGATCCCGATGCGAACTGTGCGATGGCGACGTCGATCATGTCGGTACCTTTCCGCGGTGACGGGTCCGGACGGCTTGCCCGCCTCGGCGACGAAACTAGCTGAACACCACCGTCTTACGGCCGTGCACGAGCACGCGGTCCTCGAGGTGCCAGCGCAGCCCGCGGGACAGCACGAGCTTCTCGATGTCGCGACCCTGCCGGACCATGTCGGCGACCTCGTCGGCGTGGTCGACGCGGATCACGTCCTGCTCGATGATGGGGCCCGCGTCGAGTTCGGCCGTCACGTAGTGGCAGGTCGCGCCGATCAGCTTCACACCGCGGGCGAATGCCTGGTGGTACGGGCGGGCGCCGACGAACGACGGCAGGAAGCTGTGGTGGATGTTGATCGCCCGGCCGGCCCAGTGCTCGCACAGTTCCGACGGCAGCACCTGCATGAACCGCGCCAGCACCACGGCATGGGGGTCGTGGGCGTCGACGAGTTCACGCACTTGCTCGAACGCGGGCCCGCGCTCGGCGGGATCCTTCGCGAACGGCACGTGATGGAAGTCGATGCCGTGCTGGCGCGTGACGGTCTCGAGGTCGCGGTGGTTGCCGATCACCGCGCAGATGTCCGCGGGCAACTCGCCGCCGGTCGCTCGGCCCAGCAGGTCGTGGAGGCAGTGCGCCTCCTTGCTCACCAGCAGCACCACCCGCTTGCGCTCGCCCGTGTCGGACACGGTCCACTCGGTCTCGGGGCCGAGTTCGGCGGCGACGGCGGCGAACCGCTCTCGGAGTTCCCCGATCGACATGTCGACCGACGACGCCCGCACCGCCTGACGGGTGAAGAACCAGCCGGTGTCGGCGTCGGCGTGGTACGCCGCCTCGACGATCCAGCCGCCGACCTCGGCGAGGAACGTCGAGATCCGGGCCACGATGCCGGTGCGGTCGGGGCAGCCGAGAGACAGAACGTACCGGTGGTCCTCGGTCGAAGCAGCGCTCATGGGCAACAGTCTTTCAGGTCGTGCTGCGGCCGTTCACCACGGCGGTGCCGACGAGGGTGCCGGCGTCGACGTCGTGGATCGCGCGTTCGGTGAGCACCTCCAGGAAATCGAGACGGATCTGCTCGACCGTCCGGTCGTCGAACGGGGACAGCGCGCGGCGCAGGTTCCCGCCCATGACGAGATCCCAGGCGAACTCGGGCGTCGCGGGAATGATGTTGGACAGCTCCCGGACCTCGGTCGAGTGCGCGCCCAGCTCGCCCAGCCACTGGTGCAGCCCGTCCGGGGTGTCGATGTGTTCGAGCGCGTCGAACGGCGACCCGCCGGAGTTCGCTTCCGGTTCCCGGTGCCGGGCGACGGCGTCGTGGAGCGCCTCCGCGAAATCCCGTAACGCGCCCCGCCGCCACACCGTGATCCCGACCTTCCCGCCCGGCCGGACGAGGCCCGTGAGCCGGGTGAACGCGGCGTCCATGTGCGGCAGGAAGAACACGCCGTACGAACAGGCGAGCGCGTCGTAGCCCGCCGCCGGGACGGTGCTCGGCGGTTCCCACGTGGTGGCGTCCGCGCGGACGAATTCGATGTTCTGCAGCCCGCGGTCCGACGCCTTCAGCCGCCCCACCTCGAGGAGTTCGTCGGACAGGTCGACACCGTGGACGAGACCCGACGGACCCACCGCGGTGGCCGCGGGAAGCGCCGAAGACCCTGCGCCGCAGCACACGTCGAGGACAGCGTCCCCGGGACGCAACCCGAGCTGGAAGGTGAGGGACTGCCCGGCCGGTCCCCATACGGCCGTCGTCAGCCGGTCGAACTCGAGCCGTGCCTCGTCGAAGACCGATCCCGGATCACTCATACGGCGATGCTAGGCCGTGCAGCGGGCCCGGGAAGGCATTGTGCGAAGCTCACAGGTATGTCCGACGTTGCACTGACCCGCTCCCAGGTGGCCGACCTCGTCGACCACACGCTCCTCAAACCCGAAGCCACCGCCGCCGACGTGAAGGCGCTGATCGACGAGGCGCGGTCGCTCGGTGTGCTCGCAGTCTGTGTGTCGCCGTCGATGCTGCCGGTCAAGGCGCCCGGACTGGTGACCGCCGCGGTGGTGGGGTTCCCGTCGGGAAAGCACCACTCACTGGTCAAGGGGGCCGAGGCCAGGCTCGCAGTGGATCAGGGTGCCCAGGAGATCGACATGGTGATCGACATCGGTGCCGCCGTGGCCGGCGACTTCAATGCGGTGCTGGCCGACGTCCTCACCGTCCGCGAGGCCGTCGGCGACCGCACCGTCCTCAAGGTGATCCTCGAGACCGCCGCGCTGAGCGACGAGGCGATCGTGGAAGCGTGCCGGGCCGCGGAGCGGGCAGGCGCGAATTTCGTGAAGACGTCGACCGGGTTCCACCCGGCCGGGGGAGCGACGGTGGAAGCGGTGCGGTTGATGGCGCAGACCGTCGGCGGGCGGATCGGGGTCAAGGCGAGCGGCGGGATCCGCACCGCAGCGGCCGCGCTCGACATGATCGCGGCCGGTGCGACGCGGCTGGGCCTGTCGGGCACCCGTGCCGTTCTGGACGGGCTGCCCGACTGACCCGGCCGATCAGACGAGAAGGCCGCAGCTGCTCTGCTGTTCCTGCTGCTGTTGCTGAGTGGCGGCGGCAGGCATCGTGTAGGCGCCGCCTTCGAGGGTGATCTCGATGGCGTCGTCGGTGACCTTCAGCGACGTCGGCTGCATGCCCAGCGGGTAGGTCTGCAGGCTCGAGGTCAGAATCTGGACCACCCCGTCGACGAGGTCGGTGGGGAGCCCGAAACCGAGGATCTCGGCGCCCACCGTGTTCACTTTCACGGTCCCGTTCACGATCTCCGGTTTGACGGTCAGATCCGCGAGCCCGGCCGGGCCGACGGAGAACCTCAGGGTTCCCGCGCTCGAATCGGCGGTGACACCGCTGATCAGCGAGCCGAACGCCTGCTGCTGCAGCGTCGCGAGGATGCCGGCGGTCGACCAGGTGACGTCCGCGTCGGAACTGCCGATGGTGCCGCTGCTGTCGGCGGTGTTCTCGATCCGGATGTCGTTGACCTGGGCGTGCACCTGCATTCCCTGCGCGGGGCCGAACTTGGTGTCGTCGCTGTCGATGGTGATGTAGGGGACGTTCTTGTCGATCGACTGCAGTAGGACCGGCTTCCAGCTCAGTCCCACGTCGACCTGTGAGCCGAGTTGGCTCTCGAACTGGTCGGCCATGCAGGTCTTCACTCTGTGGCGGACGAAGAGTTCGCCGCCGACGAGTACCGCCACGAGCGCGGCGATGACGACCAGAGAGATGACGAGCACACGGTTACTTCGGGGTGCGGAGTTCGTTCGGGCTGCCATTACACGGATTCTTCCCGACAACTCTGAACAAATTCTGTGAATGCGTCGGCCGGCGCGTCGTCGAGATCCGCAGAAATTGTGATACGTGCCACAATTGCCCAGTAATGTAGGGGAATGTCCGGATGGTTGGCTCCACGTCCCGGTGACCCGGAGCGCGAAGGTGTCGGTGAAGAGCTGACACGCGTCGCGACGGCTCAGGCGGGTTTCTTCACCACTGCGCAGGTGCTGCGCCTCGGTTTCGCTGCCGACGAGATCGGCGAGCGTCTCGCCGACGGCTCGTGGGTCAAGATAGAGCGAGACCTGTTCCGCTTGAAGGATTGTCCGCATTCCGATCTCGAGGAGTTCGCGAAGTGGTGCACCTGGTTCGGTGCCGCCGCCGCGGTTTCCCACCAGAGCGCCGCCGAACTTCACGGTCTCGGACACCTGTACCCGCGGTTCATCCACCTCTCGACGGTGCTGTCGCCGCCCTCGCCGACTCAGCAGTTGGCGCTGCACCGGCGGTCACTCCGCCCGGAGGACTGCGAGCAGGTCGGCCCGCTGCGGATCACCACGCCGCTGTGCACGGCACTCGACCTCGCCGCCAGCGGAATCTCGCAGGAACTGCTGGACGAGGTGGTCGCCGACGGCGTCGCGATCGGGCGACTGAACGCGCGCACTCTGCACGGCGAATGCGGATCCCTGCCGGCGCAGGTGGCGCAGCGCGTCGAACACGCACTGGCCACCTGCACCTGACGGACCGCGCCGGCAGTCAGAACGGCCACTCGCCGTCCCGGCCGCCCTCCAGCAGCGGGATCATCGAGAACCCCGCGTCCGACAGTCCGCCGAACGTGTGACGGTTCGCGGACCCCGCCGGTCCGTGACCGTGCCGGTAACCCGCCACGTTCCACGTGTAGACGAGGACGTCGGCCGGGACGTGCCGGGTCGGATCACCCCACGCGGCCTGCTCGTCGGTGACGATGACGACGCGATCATGGCCCCGGTAGTGCTTCCGCACCGCCGCCGCCGTGTCGGTGCCGCCGAGGTCGCCGAAGCTGTCGACCACGCGCAGCACCGCCTGATGCTCGAACGGAACGATCCGGCTGTCCGTGCCGAACTCGACGAGGTCCGCGCGCTCGGCGCGTGCCGCCAGCACGGTGCCGAACACGGCGGCCGCGTCCGCCCTCGTCAGCTCCGACCGCGCCGAGACGCGGCTGTAGAACATCGATCCGGACCGGTCGACGAGAACCAGGGTGCGGCCGGGCAGCGACGGGACCGCGGACAGGGACGCCCCGAGCGCACGCTCGAGCGCATGTCCCCACCGCAGACTCGGCGCGTTCCGGTACGCCGCCAGGAATCGCATCGGCAGCTGCCGCGACTGCGCGACCTCCGCCGGATCGGCGATCCGGGCCGCCACCTGCTCCGCGAGGTGGTCGGGGATCCCGGCCTCGTCGAAGTTCCGCAGGTTACGGAGAAGCCCCATGAATCCCATGGACGGGATCACCGCCTGCCAGGCCGCGGCATCCATCGGTCCCTGCAGCCAGCCGGCGAGCGACTCCCACGTCATGCCGGCCGCCGACAGCCGCTCCGGGGTCCGGAGGACGGCACGCCGGTCCTCCGGTGGGAGTGCCGACAGCGCCGCCCGTTCCGTGAGCATGCGCAGACCGGCAGGCACGGCGTTCCCGCGTCCCTGCCGCCGGTCGATCGCGTGCCGGAACAGCTCGCCCTGCCACGCCGCCGACGGCGACGCGTGGGTGAGCTCGAGAACGTCACCGAAGCGGATGTCCCGGGCCTCGGAATCCCACTTCAGCAGAGAGCGTTCCGAATACAGCCGGGCGGCGGCGTCGGCGACACCGCGCTTGACCGGCTTCGGGACCGAACGACCGTGCCGGGACATCCAGTACGCGAGGATCTCGCCCGGCTCGTCGGCCCGCTCCAGCGCCGAGGAGATGACGGCACGGTTGCCGCCGTGCAGTCCGGCACCCAGCCGGGCCCGGACGAACTCGGCTGCGGCCACCACCGACGCCGAACGCAGATGCGCATCGCGGCGCAGCCACCCGATCAGGCGGGCGGTCCACTCCGGATCCGACAGCGTGACCTCGTGGATCAGCGCGACGAACCGTCCGTCGCGGTCCGACGCCGACTCGTAGAAGGTGTGCTCACCGACCATGCTCGTGACCGCGAGGAGGAACAGCTCGCTCTTCGCGTCGCGGGCATAGCCGCTGCCGCCCTCGAAGGTGCGGCCCGACGGTTGCGTCTCCGACGTGATCGGGCTCCGTACCTTGTTGCGGTGCAGCATCGTCGGGTTGAACTTGCTCATGGTTGTTCCTCCTTCCGGGGAGGTGTCGGTGCTCGTGGGTGCGCGCCACCCGAGGTCGAGGCGACGACGGGGTGCGGAGTCGAACCGCGTGCCCCACGCACTTCGCCAGAGAAGTATCCGTCGTCTGCGCACCGGGTGGCGCGCACACATGTCGTGCCGAGTTCGGAGTCGGCGGAGGCACGGACGCGCTCTACCACTGAGCTACAGGGACCTGCGTCCCTGACCGGATTCGAACCGGCGACCACGCGATTAACAGTCGAAGTAGCCCTCGCCTGCGCACCGGCACAACATGTTTCGTGAACCGACTCTACGGGGCGCTTCGGGGGATGTCGCGTGAATTAATTCGTGCCGGAACCGGGCGCGACCAGATTCCACGGAACGGTGAGAATGTTGTCGCGGATCCGGCGGCGCTGCGGCTGCACGGGAAGTCCCTGCGCGCGCAGCAGTTCGAGGGCGGCCCGCCACCGCACCCGCGGTCCGAACGAGCCGTGGGGCGCCGCGGTGGCCCACGCGCGATCCGCCGCGGCGAGGAGAGCGTGGACCGGCTCACCCGGGACGTTGCGATGGATCAGCGCCTTGGGCAGTCGTTCGGCGATGTCCGACGGCTTCTCCACGGCGAACGGATCCCACGCCAGCGTCAGCGACAGCGGGCGGGTGGCGTCGAGCAGCACCCACGCGCAGCGGCGGCCCAGCTCGTCACACGTGCCGTCGAGGATCAACCCGCCCGGTGCGAGCCCGGACTGCATCCGCGCCCACGCCGGCCCGACCGCATCCTCGGGGTACTGCCGCAGCACGTTGAACGCACGGACCAGGACGGGACGCAGTCCGGAGAGCTCGAACCCGCCGCGGGCGAAACTCACTCCGTTCCTGCTCTCGACCACACGCTCGGGGTCGATCTCGAGCCCGACCACCCGGCGGTCGCCGCGCACGGCGGTCAACCGGTCGGCGAGCTCGAACGTGGTGTGCGGCCGGGCGCCGTACCCGAGGTCGACGACGAGCGGGTCAGCGGACGCGTGCAGCGTCCGGCGCACCAGCGCGTCGTGGACGAGCCAGCGGTCGCTGCGGCGCAGCCGGTTGATGCCTGTCGTACCCCGGGTGATGACACCGTGAGGCCGCCTCAGCGTCGCTGAAGTCATGGGAAATCCGTGCAGTGGGTGCTAGTGCTGCGACAACCACGTTTCGGTGATCTCGGCCTCGGCGCGGAAGAGGTCGATCAGATTCACGAGCATCAGCTGCTCGAGCTTCCCGCCGATGAACGGCAGGTACACCTTCGCCTCGGACGAGGTGCGGAACGTGCACCCCGTCTCGGTGGCGAACAGCTTCATGGTGCCCGTGAGACTGCCGGGACCCGCCGGGATCGACGCCTCGTACGTGCCCGTGGTCGGCTCACCGAAGGGCGTGTACGACTCCTTGCGCGTGATGACCATGTCCTTCTTCATCACGGTCTGCGCGACCTCGGGGAGTTCCGACCGCGGCAGGATGTGGTGCAGGACGATGTCGATCCCGTCGTCGTTCACGTCGAAGTGCTCGATGTGATTCTCGGAGTACTTCCGCATCTCCTCGATGCGCGCATCCCAGTAGTCACGGTTGGTGAACGCGTTGTACACCTCTTTGGGGGTGTGCTTGTAACGGGCTGAGTAGTCGATGCGGCGAGCCATGATCGCCTAGGTTACCGGCTGGGACCTGACACAACGGACACCCGCCCCAGGTCAGCCCCCGAGCCACTGCTCGGTGAACTCCTGCTCCTTCGCGATCAGGCGGAGGACCTCGTCCGCGATCGCGTTCTCGATCTTGCTGCCGATCAGCGGGATCCTGACCTCGGCCTTGCCTTCGACCTGCACGTTCGCCCGGGAACCGTCGGCTTTCAGCGTCTGAGTTCCGGAGATCGTCGCAGGCGCACCCACCACCTCGGCCGTGAACGTGCCCTCGGCGTGATCGCCGTCGAGCGTGCCCCACGTCTCCGTGCGCTTGATCACGAGGTCGCCCGGACGGACCTTCGAGACGATGCTGGGCAGGTGCTCGGCGGGGATCGACTGCGACATGGCCACCGAGATGGTGCCCGGCCCGGTCGTGACCTGGTCCAGGGCGGCCCCCGGTCCGCCGACCTCGTCCAGACGGTCGCGCCAGTACTGCTCGGTGATCAGGCCCGCATGGACCTGGGCGACGGGAAACGCATAGGACGACGAATGCTCGATGCGGCGGCTCACGATCGGCCACGCTACCGTTTGCGGTTGTGTGGGATGTGAGCATTGTCAGTCAACTCGTCGATTCGGGCGCGTTCGTGTCGGAAAACCTCGAACTGTCGGGGATGACCACGCTGCGGGTCGGCGGGCCGGCGCGGATCGTGGCGGAGTGCCCGACCACGCAGGTCCTCGTCGACGTGGTGCGTCTTCTCGACGCCGCGCACATCCCGACGCTGATCCTCGCGGGCGGCTCCAATCTCGTCGTCGGGGACGACGGATTCGACGGTGTGGTGGTGCGTGTGTGCAACACCACTGTCGGTCTGGAGGAGGGATTCGTCACTGCGGAGGCTGGCGCCGAGTGGGATCAGGTGGTCGCGCAGACCGTCGCCGCCGAACTGGGCGGGCTCGAATGCCTGTCGGGAATCCCCGGGTCGACCGGGGCCACCCCGGTGCAGAACGTCGGTGCGTACGGCGTCGAGATCGGGTCGATGCTGCGGCGGGTGCACCTTCTCGACCGGCGCACCGGTGAGGCGCGCTGGGTCGAACCCGGCGCGCTGGGCCTCGGGTACCGCACGAGCGTCCTCAAGCACTCCGACGCGGCACTCGTACTGGCCGTCGAACTGACCGTGCATCCCGACGGACTGTCCGAGCCGCTGCGCTACCGCGAACTCGTCTCGGCGCTCGACGGTTCCGAGGGCGACCGGTTGCCGTCGGCGCAGGTCCGGGGCGCCGTGCTGGATCTCCGCCGGGGCAAGGGCATGGTGCTGGACCCCGACGACCACGACACCTGGAGCGCGGGCTCGTTCTTCACCAACCCCGTCGTCTCCGACGGAGAGCTGGCGGGCGTCCTCGCCGCGATCGAGACCCGCCTCGGCGACGTTACCGTTCCGCAGTACCCGGCCGACGGCGGAACGAAGTTGTCTGCCGGTTGGCTGATCGAGCGGTCCGGCTTCTCGAAGGGGTATCCCGGCGAGAGCGCCGTCGCGCGCCTGTCGACCAAGCACACCCTCGCGTTGACCAACCGCGGCGCCGCGAAGACCGAAGACCTGCTGGCACTGGCCCGCGACGTGCGGGACGGCGTCCAGTCGGCGTTCGGTGTCCGGCTCGAACCCGAACCCGTGACGGTCGGCTGCGCGATCTGAGACAGGTCCGTAGCGCAGGTAACCTGTTAGCTGTGCATGAACTGGGTTCCCGGACAAGTCGGTCGCGCGTCGCGCTGATCGCGACGGCGCTGATCGCGTTTCTCCTTTTGCTGACCGGATGCACGGTCTCCGAGTCGGGAACCGCCACCGCGCCCCCCGAACCGGCGGTCGAGGTCACCCAGAATCCGGCGTCCGGCACCGAGGACGTCAGCCCGGTGGCACCGATCTCCGCGACCGCATCGCAGGGCACGTTCACCGACATCTCCCTCGTCAACGCCGACGGGCGTGCCGTGCAGGGTGTGCTCTCACCCGACCGGACCACGTTCACCGTCGGGGAGGCGCTGGGGTACGGCGCGACCTACACGTGGAAGGGCACGGCGCTCGGCACGGACGGCAAGTCCGTCACCGTCGACGGCAGCTTCACCACGCTCGAACCCGACGAGACGATCGGCGCCACCCTCAACATCGGCGACGGCCAGGAGGTCGGGATCGCCGCCCCGATCATCGTGCAGTTCCACGAGTCCGTCGAGGACAAGGCGGCGGTCGAGAAGGCGATGACCGTCACGACCAACCCGCCCACCCCCGGCTCCTGGGCGTGGCTGCCCGACGACAACGGGTCGCGGGCGCACTGGCGTCCCCAGAACTACTGGGCGCCCGGCACCACCGTCGCCCTGGACGCGAAGCTGTACGGCGTGGACTTCGGCGGGGGAGCCTACGGCGAGCAGGACCTGTCGCTGAACTTCACCGTCGGGCGCAGTCAGATCGTGATCGCGAACGCCCCCAGCCACCGCATGCAGGTGGTGCGCGGCGGTGAAACCATCATGGACATACCCGTCAGCTACGGCGAGGGCAACGAGGCGCGCAACGTCACCCGCAGCGGCATCCACATGGTGACCGAGAAGCACGAGGACTTCCTCATGTCCAACCCGCCGTTCTACGAGAACGTCCGCGAACGGTGGGCGGTCCGCATCTCCAACAACGGCGAGTTCATCCACGCCAACCCGGAGACCATCGGCGTCCAGGGCTCGTCGAACGTGACCAACGGCTGCATCAACCTGTCCCTCGGGGACGCCCAGGAGTACTTCGGCACCGCGCTGTACGGCGACCCCGTCGAGGTGACCGGGACGTCCATCGACCTGTCGGCCGCCGACGGCGACATCTACGACTGGGCTGTCAGCTGGCCCGATTGGCAGTCCCTCTCGGCCCTCGCATAGGTGAGCGGCAAAGCGTGCTCGGGCACACTTTGCCGCTCACCTACGGGTCGGCGAACTTTCTCCACCTTCGGTGGAACCGAAAGCGGATCCGGTGCGTCTACCTGAATGAGGACGCGTCAACGGCGCCGCGTTCTCGGGTGACACAACTGTGGGGAGTCGTCCGCTGTCGAGGGGTCGACGGACGACCCCGACAGTCCGTTTCGGTCGAAAGTCGTTGATCGGCAGGGGGCTGTGGGATGGGATGGATGTTGCTGGGTGTGGCGTTGATCGTCGCGGGACTGTGGGCGGTGGTCCTGTTCCTCGAACACCAGGACAGGAGAATCGCCGCGAAGTCGCTTACGTCGTACGGTGAAAACGCCCGGACGAAGCCTGATCTCGTGGCTTGACGACGATCTGGTCGATGTTCACGTGGGACGGCCGGGAGGCGACGAACCCGATGACGTCCGCGACGTCGGCGGCCACCAGCGGCGTGATGCCCTCGTAGACCTTGTCGGCCCGGTCCTGGTCGCCTTCGAATCGCACCAGCGAGAACTCGGTTTCCACTGCGCCCGGGGCGACCTCGGTGAGACGGACCGGCTTGCCGAGCAGTTCCCCGCGCAGCGTGCGGTGCAGGACACCCTCCGCGTGCTTGGCCGTCGTGTACCCGGCACCGTTGTCGTACGCCTCGATCGCGGCCAGGGACGTGACGGTGACGACGAGGCCGTCGCCCGACTCGATCAACTTGGGCAGCAGCGCCTTGGTGATCCGAAGGGTGCCCAGGACATTGGTCTCCCACATCCAGCGCCAGTCGTCGAGGTCGGCCTCGGCGACGGTGGCCAGTCCCTTGGCGCCGCCCGCGTTGTTCACGAGCACGTCGACCCTCGGCAGCACCGCGGCGAACGCGTCCACGGAATCCTGGTCCGTGACGTCGAGTTCGAGCGCGGTACCGCCGATGTCCTCGGCGATCTTCTCCAGACGATCCAGTCGCCGAGCCCCGATCCCCACATGAAATCCCTGCTCGGCCAGGGTGCGGGCGGTGGCTTCGCCGATTCCGGAGCTGGCTCCGGTGACGACGGCGATGCGGGTGTCAGGTGAGAAGGTCATGCCGACATGTTAGGGCTCGTCGATGACGGAGTAGTCACTCGCGTCGCCTGCGACGCTGCGGCTGCGCTCGCCCCTGACATCGACGGGGATGTCGCCGGCCAGGGTGATGCGGTGGAGCCGCCGGTACTGGTCGTCGTAGTCGGCGACGGCGTAATGCTGAGTGGCACGGTTGTCCCAGATCGCGACATCACCCGACTGCCAGTTCCACCGCGTGGTGAACTCGAGCGAGATGGCGTGATCCTGCAGAACCTTGAAGAGCGCCTGCGACTGCGTGCCGCTCAGGCCGACCAGCTTCTTGACGAAGTGACCGAGCAGCAGTGTGCGCTCGCCGGTCTCGGGATGGACCCGCACCACCGGGTGTTCCGTCTCGAAGTAGGTGGACTGGAACTCGGCGCGATGCTCCTGAGTCTTCTCGTTCTGCGCGCGCTCGGCGCTGGTCGCCGCGTAGTCGTAGACGTTGGTGTGCGTCGCCCACAGGTTGTCGGCGAGGACCTTCAGCGGCTCGGGCAGCGCGTTGTAGGCGGCGACACCCGACGCCCAGGTGGTGGTTCCGCCGTACGTGGGAAGTTCCACGGCGCGCAGGATCGACGCCTTCGGGATGCGGTCGACGAACGTGACGTCGGTGTGCCAGCTGTTGGCCTTGCCGTAGTCGGAGTCGATGGGCAGCACCTTGGTGCCGCGCGAGGTGACGGTCGGGTGCGCCGTGGTGGGGGAGCCGAGAAGCTCCGCGAACTCGTACTGCGAGTCGTCGGTGAGATGTTCCTGGCCGCGGAAGAAGATCACCTTGTGCTCGAGCAGGGCCTGACGGATGAGCGACACGGTGGCGGGATCGAGCTGGCCGCCGAGCCGGACGCCGTCGATCCGGGCGCCGATGTGGGCACCGAGCTTGACGACGCTCGCCGCGTTCGGGGAACCCTCGGCGTCGGTCACGTGCTCGGGTGCGAAATCGATGGACATGGTGGGCCTTTCGGATACCGGAGACGGTGTGGAGTCCTGTAACCGAACCATCGGGGCGTGTGTCGCCGGAAGGATTTGCGTCACCCTGATCGCAACGGGTGGGTGCGCGACGACGACTCCGCCGCACCGGCGGGCGGTGCGGCGGAGACGGGTGGATCCGTAGTGCCGGCGCTACGCGGCGGCGCGGACCTTCCGGGTGATCGCGACGACGCAGAGCAGGCTGAGCAGCGCGACGGCGGTGAGGTACAGGGAGATCGGTGCCGACGAACCCCAGCTCGCGTACAGCGCCGCGGCCACCGTGGGGGCGAGACCACCGCCGAGAACCGAACCGATCTGATAGCCGAGCGACGCACCGCTGTACCGGACCTCGGCGCTGAACAATTCGGTGAACAGTGCGGCGATCGGCCCGTAGACGATGCCCATGAACACGGCCGTGCCGAGAAGGGCGGTCATCATCACCGCGGGGTTCCCGAGATCGATCAGCGGGAACAGCGCCGCCGCCCAGACCGTCAGCCCGACCGAGCCGGTGACGAGCAGTCGCCGCCTGCCGTACCGGTCCGACAGCATCGACGCGACGGGGATGACGATCAGCCACACGAACGAGGCGACCAGCGTGAAGACGAGTACGAGCGTCTTGCTCATGCCCAGGACCTTCGTCGAATAGGACAGCAGGTACGCCATGAAGATGTATCCGACGGTGTTGATGCCGATGAACGCGCCCGCGGACAGCATCACCTCGCGCAGGTTCTCCCGCAGGACGGTGACGATCGGCAGTCGCTGATCGCGGTGCGTGTCCTTGACCTTCTCGAAGTCGGGGCTCTCGGTGATGGTGAATCGGATGACGAGCCCCATCAGCACCATCACCGCGCTGGCCAGGAACGGGATCCGCCAGCCCCAGGCCAGGAACGCTTCCTCGCTGAGGCTCGTCGACACCCCGAGGAACATGAGATTCGCCAGGATCAGACCGCCGGGCACACCCATCTGCGGGAAGCTCCCGTAGAAGCCCTTCCTGTTGGCGGGTGCGTGTTCCACCGCCATCAGCACGGCGCCGCCCCACTCCCCGCCGACGCCGATTCCCTGGACGAAACGCAGGGTGACCAGCAGGATCGGCGCCCAGACGCCGATGGTGGCGTAGGTGGGCAGTAGTCCGATGCCGACGGTCGCGCCGCCCATCAGCATCAGCGACAGGACGAGCATGGACTTGCGTCCGATGCGGTCACCGAAGTGGCCCATCACGACGCCGCCGATCGGCCGCGCGACGAAGCCGACGGAGAACGTCGCGAACGCGGCCAGCGTGCCCGCGATCGAGGAGAAGGACGGGAAGAACAGCGGGCCGAACACGATCGCGGCGGCCATGCCGTAGATGAAGTAGTCGTACCACTCGATGGCGGTCCCGATGAGGCTGGCGCCGGCCACCTTCAGCGGCCGGACGGGCGCCTGCGGTGTCACGGAGATCTGCGTGGAGGTCATGTCGATGTCCTTCGAGGGTGCCGGGGCAGCGGAAGTGCCGCCCCGGCAGGGGGGATGAGGAATGCCTACCGAACTGCCGAACCCGCTAGTTCGACGTCACCTCGCCGGTCGTGTTCGCATCTACCGACTGTTCGGTCAGCGGGTCGGTCTTGCACTGAAAGTTCCGGTACATGTCCATCTGGTCGCTGTAGTGCCGTGAACGCGTCCCGTCCGGTGCGATGAAACCGCTCTGGCCGGGCGGCCCGACGGTGCAGAGGTCGGCGATGCCGTCGCCGAGCACGATGCGGTCGTTCTGGGTTCCGCGGTTCATGTACGGCGACAGCGACAGCACCTCGTCGGCACCGGCCTGGGGAACGCCGAGGTAGTTCTTGTAGTCGAACCGGTTCGCGCCGACCGGCAACTTCCAGCCGGCGGGGTCGGGGCCCTGCTCGGCGCGCAGCCGGTCCATCGCCTGGCCGAACGTCGTACGCAGGACGGACATGCGGTCCGCTCCGTTGAAGAAGTCGGTGGTCTGCGGAACGCCGGCCTCGTCGCCGCGCAGGGCGTTGTAGACGAGTTTTGTCGCCTCGGCGGGACGTGCGGTGCCCGCGGCGGGGTACACCTTCGCCGCGTACGACGCGTACACGTCTTCCGGGAGGTCGTCCCGGATCACCGCATCGAACAGGATCGGCAGCCACGTGCGCATGATCACCGGTTCCGGTCCGTCGTACACGCCGTCCGCGTTGTCGTCGGTGGCCTGCCCGTCCCAGTCGCGGAGCAGGTTCACGCCTGCGGCGAGAGGGTCGCTGCCCGGCAGTTGCCCGGTGGCCTGCTCCAGGTACGGCAGCAGATAGTCGACATTGAGGTCCGCGAACGACGTCTGCCGGTTGATGTCCCAGATCTCTCCGGGCGTGAGCTTGTCCTTGGCCTCGAGGCGGGTGGTGATGGCCCGCACGCGGTCGACGGGGGACCAGTTGTAGCCGTCGGCGAGCGCGCCTGCCGCGGACTGGTTGTTCCAATTGGCCAGGTAGCCCTGCTCGGGGTTGTACGACTGCGGGTTGTCCTCGAACGGCCGGATGCCTTCCCATTCCATGCTGCCGTCGCCGATCGCGGGAAGCCGAAGGTCCTGGCCGGCCGGGCGGACGGGCAGTCGGCCGGGGGAGACGTAGCCGATGTTTCCCTTGTTGTCGGCGTAGTACCAGTTGATGGTGATGGCGACCTTCTTCGCCTGCTCGAGAAACTCGTCCCAGGTCGTGGCCTTCATGATGTCGATCCAGGCGACCAGCGACTGGATCTCGTACCCCGCCCAGCTCTCCTTCAGCGAGTACGCGCTTGCGTTCGGGGTGTCGAAGCTGGTGACCCGGCCGTGCACCGTCGAGTAGACCGGATACGCGACGTCCGCCCCGCCCCGGACCTTGATCGTCTCGTTCCGGACCTCCATCGGGCGGTACTCGCCGTCGAATCGGTAGGCGTGCTCGTTCGAGGGGTCGAGGACTTCCTGATAGACGTCGTTGACGTCGAGCGGACCGGCGGTCGCACCCCACGAGATCGTCTTGTTGGTGCCGAACAGAACGGTCGGGACGGCATAGGGCGTGTTGCCCGCGACGTCGAGACCGGCTCCGTGCAAACCCACGCCGTACACATAGGACGGGTTGAACCAGCCGAATTGCGGTCCGTTCATGAGGACGGATGTGCCGTCGGACGTCTTGTCGGCGCCGACCATCCACAGGTTGCTGGCCTCGGGTTTCATGTGCGGCCATTCGCCCCCGCCCGCGTTTTTCATGCGGGTCAGATTCGCGTCGGGGAGCGCCTGCGTCACATCGGAGAGCCCGGCTTCCTGGGACATCGCGTGCGGTCCGTCGTCGGGTGAAGTCGACTGGTCGCGGGGGACCGTGGTCGGGGCGGCGGGGTCTTCCTCGGCCCAGATCAGCTGGTCGAAGAGTTGCCGGCCCTTCTCGTCGCCGTTCTTCGCCTGCAGGCTCTTCAGGACCTGGAGATTCGCGAGTTCACTGCTCGACTGGGAGAACCTGTTGGCCATCGTCTGCACCCAGACCATCGCCACGTCGTACCCGGTCCAGTGCTCCGGCCGGAAATCGCCGTCCAGGAACTGCTTCGGCATCAGGTGTTCCGGGTCTGCGCCGACCTCGTCGATCCGCTTGTTGAACCCCTCGGCGTAGCCGTCGAAGATGTCGCGTTCGTCCTGCGGCAGTCGGGCGAGTTGATCCTTGATCGACTGTGGATCGATGCTGTTGCGGGCGGTCCTGTCGATCTCGACGTAGTCGGGTCCGAGCACCTCGGCCGCCGTTCCGATCGACGACCGCTTGGCCATCTCCATCTGGAACAGGCGATCCTCGGCGACGGAGTAGCCGTAGCCGGAGTACAGCGCGCGCGTGGTGTCGGCGTACACGTGTGGGATTCCGTAGCCGTCCCGCTTGACGGTGATTCCGGCTGCGGTGGAGTCCTGCGTTCCGGCGGCGGTGCAGGCCGTCAGCAGCACCGTGAGTCCCACTCCGAGGGCGAGTGCCGCCCTCGTGGTCTTCATCGACAGCTCCGGGCCCGGTCTGCCGACCTGTGACGATCGCATCGATACATTTCGCTCCTATAACCGTACGTTCGGTTGGTATCCCGGCGTATTGTGTCGTGAAACACTGTCGTCCGTCAAGAGTGGCGTCGGTCTCCCGCTGCTGCCGGTCCCGCCGTCCCGCAGCAGCGGGAACCGGGGAAGCGGGGTGGCGCTCCGGTACACGCAGTCGCGCCTTCGGATTGGTGAAACCGACCGAAGCTGCTAGTTTCGTGACATGTCCTCAGGCCAGTCGACCGCTCCGCGGGTCACCTACGTGACTTCCGCGCTGGGTTCGCGGCTGCCCTTGGCGCGGGAACTGTGTTGTCGCTGTCTCAGCATCTGCAGCTAATTCGCGCAATCTTCTCCTGATCGATCGTCCTCGGTCGCCCCCATCTCCACCCGGGGCCGATGCAGCGTTCGGGCGAAGGTGCGCACCGCCTCCGCATGCAAGGACTGCCACGTGTCTACCCCCACCCTTTCCAGCCCCACCCGGACCGGATCCGCGCCTCGATTCCAGCGGCCCGTGTCCCGACCCCGTCTCCACATCGTTCCCCCCGAACTGCGGATCAGCGACGGCCCCGCCGCCGGTGTTCTGCGGGTGGCCCGGTCGCGCGGGCCGCTGTCCCGGGACGTCGCCGCGAAGGCGACCGGACTGAGTATCGCCACCGTCAACCGTCAGGTGTCGGCGCTCCTCGACCTCGGGTTGCTGCGTGAGCGCGGCGATCTCACGCCGTCCGGCGCGATCGGCCGCCCGCGGGTTCCGTTCGAGGTCAACCACGAGCCGTACCTGACCGTGGGCATCCACATCGGTGCGGTCGTCACCAGTATCATCGCCAGCGACCTCCGCGGTAAGGTCCTCGGCGCGGTCGAGGTGCCCACCCCGCAGGGTGCTTCCGCCGACGCGCTGACCGGCATCGCCCGCAGCGCAAGGGCTTTCGCGTCCCGCTGGCACCGGCGCCGCCCGCTGTGGGCGGGTGTCGCGCTCGGCGGGCGCGTCGATGCGCAGACCGGCGTCGTCGACCACCCCCGGCTGGGGTGGAAATCCGCTCAGGTCGGCGCCATCATCGCGACCGGGCTCGGGTTGCCCGTCTCCGTCGCGGCGCACGTCGAGGCGATGGCCGCGTCCGAGCTGCTGCTGAGCCCGGACAGCGAAGACGGTGTCGCGCAAGGCGAAACGGGCCTGTACTTCTACGCCCGGGAGACGGCCGGAATCGCGATCACCATCGACGGCCGCGTCCACACTCCCTCGAGCGGTCCCGGTTCCATTGCGCACCTGCCCACCGGTTCGTCGGCGCAGTGCTCGTGCGGTTCACGCGGATGCCTCGAGGCGACGATCAGCGATCGCGCGGTCATCTCCGCCGCGCTCGACGCCGGCATCCTCCCCGAGTCGAACCAGCGTCCGACGATGAGTGCACTCTACAAGGCGGCGTCCTCGGGTTCCGCTCCCGCGCACGAGATTCTGGTGGAACGCGCCCAGGTACTCGGGAAGACGGTCGCCATGCTGCGGGACCTGTTCAACCCGGACCGCGTGATCCTCGGCGGTCAGGCGTTCACGGAGTACCCGGCCGGTATCCCGCACGTCGCGGAGGCATTCGCGCAGGCATCGTCGCTGGAGCGCAGGGACATTCGCATCTCCGGATTCGGCAACCGGGTGCAGGAGTACGCGTCGACGGTGGTGTCGCTGAGCACTATCTACTCCGACCCGGTCGGAGCGATGCGCCGCACTTCGTCGTAGGTTCACAGCAATTCGTCGGCCGCGCAGGCAATTGCCTGTGCGGCTGACGAATTCGTGTGCATCTGTCCCGGCAGCCGGGTCTTTCAGAGTTTGCGCAGCCCGTCGAGGACGCGTTCCATCAGCTTCCGATCGGGGCCGGTGGATCCGGCCGTCTCGTTCACGGTGACCGCCCCGGCCGCCGCGAGGTCGCCGACGAGCACCCGCGCGACCCCGAGCGGGATCGACGCGAGCGACGCGATCTCGGCTACTGACCGCGGTTCGGAGCACAGCGCGAACACGCGGCGCGGTTCGTCCGGCGCCGGCATCGCGTCCACGACGGCGTCCCCGTCGGCGCGGGCGACGATGACCGCCTCCAACGGCAGATCGACCCCGGATTCGGTACGGCCGCCCGTGAGAATGAACGGCCGGACGATGGAGACCGTCTCCTCGGATTCCGCCCACTCGGAAGACTCCGCAATCTCGGGCGCTCGACCGGCGGGTTCGGACACGGCCTCTACCTGCTCGGGAACGGCCTCGGCGCGCCCGGGCTCCACCCACTCGACCGACTGCGACGGGCTCGGCTCGGCCGTCGGCGACTCGTCTTTCCTGCCGCTCCGGCGCCGGCCGGCCGATCCGAAGCGCGCCCCTGTCGCGCCGATCATCGGCCAGTTCTCATCGCTCACAGTCATCGGTCGGGACCCTTCTCGAACTACCCCACCCGTTCCATGGTCCCAAACCCGCGTGACATGCCCGTGGTCCGGTCCCTGTGATTCCCGCTACAGGGTCCGCGTGAGCGTTAGATTTGCTGAGTGACGCACTGGCGGCAGAACTCGGATCCGTTCCTCGCTCCCGATCTCGGCCGGTCCGCGCTGCTCGTCGTCGACATGCAGGTGGACTTCGTGGACGGCGGGACGGCCCCGATCCCGGGAACGTCGGCGGTGCTGCCCGCGATCGCGCGTCTCGTGGACGCCTACCGGGAGTCCTCGGCCCCGATCGTGCACGTCGTCCGGTTGTACGAGGGCGACGACGTGGACCTGTGCCGGCGCCGCGTGATCGCCGCCGGGCTCGACCTGGCCAGGCCGGGGACCGCCGGATCGCAGGTGGCGCCCGAGTTGGGTGTGCCGGCCCTCGACCCCGGATCGCTCCTCGCCGGTGACCTCCAGGCCGTCTCGCCCACCGAGCACGTCCTGTTCAAGCCGCGGTGGAGTGCGTTCTACCGCACCGGGCTCGACGAGCACCTGCGCCGGTGGCGGGTCGATACCGTGGTGATCGCGGGCTGCAACTACCCCAACTGTCCGCGCGCCACGATCGTCGACGCCGGCGAACGGGACTACAAGGTACTCGTCGCCGCCGATGCGATCTCCGGCGTCGACGCGCGTCACCTGGAGGAGGCCGGACGGATCGGGGTTCTGCACGCGGAGACCGACGAGATCGTCGAGGCGTTGCAGCCACCCGAACTCGAGGTGATCAGCTGAGGGGCGGCGCCGACGTCGCGTCCGGCGGCGCACCCCGTCTGCGCAGTTCCGCGCGCGCCCGCTCGATCCCGCCGTGCTCCAACGCGGCGAGCGGTGATTCGTCCGCCCAGACGAGTTCACCGCGGCGGCGGACCGTGACACTCATCGAACCCGCCAGGTGCTCGAGGGCGCCGGGAATGTTGCGACGCTCGGCGGGGAGCGGAACCGGCAGTACGTGGGCCGAGCCCAGCGGGGAGCCGCCCTCGATCTCGACGCTCCACGTGCGGCCGCGGCCGTGCAGCGACCACCGCTCGTCCGTCACGTGCGCCCGGACGGGGGAGGTGACCGGGTTGCCGAGGCGGAACACCGTGCCGTCGGGCAGCGCGACGACGACGGCCGTGACCTCGGTGCGCAGCCCGCCCGCGGTGACCTCGCCGCCCGCGAACGCGACGCACGCCTGCCGGTCGGCGAACCCCTGGGCCTGGCCCCACCACCAGGAGTCGGGGAATCCGCCCTTGCCCCAGTTCTTCTCGGCGTAGACCTGGGCGCCGTCGAGGTCGATCTCGGTGTCGCCGAGCACCGCGGTTCCCTCGGCCCGTCCGCCGAGCAACCACGGATGCCAGTATTGGTTCAGCGCGGGCACGGTCTGGAACACGCTCGACCCGCCGAGCCTGCGCCGCGGCCACGGGACCTGGGCGCCGATCCGGACGTCGAGCCGGGCGTCCGGTCCGAGATCCACCCGGACGCGGTCGACGGACCCGCGGAACGCGTCGCCGGCGAACGCGCCGAGTCCGGCCGGGTTGGCGTAACCCTCCGGATGCGCGGTGGTCCGCAGGAACCGGGTGGGGTGACCGGCCAGACCGAGCGTCGCCCAGTGGCCGTCCGCGGCCCGGTTGATTCCGGCGAGCGCGATGACGACGTGTCCCGTCGCAGGCTGGGTGAACCGCCAGAAATAGCCTTCCATCGCGACGTCGTGCGCGGCGAGGACGTTGCCGAACGGCAGATCCGCGCCCGTGGAGCGGTACGCGCGCAGCAGTCTAGACACGGGGTCAGCTCCCCGGCTGGGGGTGCAGACGTGCCGTCGCGGTAGGGGCGAACGACATGGTCGCAGCGAGATCAGCGGGATCCATACCCGTGGATGCTAGGCGCGGACCCGAGCCCACGGAGGCAGTTCCGGTCAGAGCGGTAGCGACGACTCCGCGAGCCCCTCGGGCGCCCCGCGACGCCGGAACCATTCCTGACCGAACGCCGCCTGCAACTGCTCCTCGGGCATCTGCAGGAACGGGCCGAAGTCCCCGATCTGGGTGGCGTGCGCGTGCATCGCGGCGCGTTTGGCGCCCATCGCCGAGGTGACGTCCACGACCGTGGTGATCTCGGAGTCCGGAAGCCCGAACGTGTCGAGGTCCGGCGGCTGGGCGTTCTCGGACCACTCCGGATTCGCGGCCATCAGTCGCCGGATGTGGTCGCGGCTGACGGCGGCCTCGTAGACGTGCGGCACCCCGGCCAGTTCGGCGGCCCGGAGGCCCACGTGATGCACCTGGACGTGGTCGGGGTGCCCGTAACCCCCGTTGGGGTCGTAGATGGTGACCACGTCGGCGGATTCCTCGACGAGGATCGCGGCCAGCCGGGCAGCGGCCTCCTCGACGTCGACGTTGCAGAACGCCGCCGGGTTCTCGTTCTCCGGCGTACCCGCCATCCCGGAATCCGCGTAGTGCAGCAACACCACACGCTGGGCGCCGAGCAGCGACGTCGACTCCTCGAGTTCGCGGCGACGACGCTCGGCGAGCGACTCGCCGTCGATCAGGAGCCCCTCGGGCGCCTCGCCCAGCGCCCCGTCCGTCGCGGTGACCACGACGACGCGGTGACCGGCGTCGGCGGCCTGACGCATCACGCCGCCGGTGGTGAACACTTCGTCGTCGGGATGGGCGTGGAAACACACCAGGACACTCATGAGCGCAATACTTGCACGTGCTGGAAGTCGCGGCCACGATCTGTGAGGCTCGACGCGTGCTCGGTACCTATCGTCAGATCTTCGCCGCCCCCGGCTCCGCAGCGTTCTCGGCAGCAGGATTCGTCGCGCGCGTACCGATCGCCATGGTCGGCATCGGCATCGTCACCATGCTGTCCGAACTGCGCGGCGACTACGCGCTCGCCGGCGCCCCGGCCGCGGTGTTCGCGTTGACCTACGCGTTCATCACGCCGGTCGTGTCCCGGGCGGTCGACCGCTACGGGCAGTCCCGCGTCCTGCCCGTCGCGTCGGGGATCAGCGCGACGTCCCTCGCCGCGATGCTGCTGTGCGTCCGGTTCGGGACCCCCGACTGGGTGCTGTTCGTGTGGGCGGTCCCGGCCGGCTGCATGCCCACGATCGGCGCGATGGTGCGCGCCCGCTGGACCGAGTTGTACCGCGGGACGCCGCTGCTGCGGACGGCGTTCGCGTTCGAGGCGGTGGTGGACGAACTGTGCTTCATCGCCGGACCGGTGGTCTCCGTCGGGCTCTCCGTCGCGGTGTTCCCCGAGGCGGGGCCGCTCGCGGGACTCGTGCTGCTGGTGGTCGGCACCCTCGCGCTCGTCGCGCAGCGTGGCACCGAGCCGCCCGTGTACTCGTCGTCGGACGACGGCCGCCCGTCTGTCGTCCGGACGCCCGCGCTGTGGATCCTGGTGGCGGTGATGGTGTCGATGGGCACGATCTTCGGCGTCATCGACGTCGGTGCCATCGCCTTCACCCGGAGCCACGACGCACCCGCCTCCGCCACCGTGGTGCTGGCCCTGTTCGCGGCCGGATCTGCTGCGGCGGGCCTCGTGTTCGGCGCGGTCCGGGTGTCGGCGTCGCTTCGGAAACAACTGATGGTCGCGGTCCTCGCGGTGGTGGTGCTGATGGTGCCGCTGCTGCTGCTGGCAGGCAGTATCCCCGCGCTCGCCGTCGCCTACACGGTGGCGGGGATGACGGTGGCGCCGATCATGATCGTCACCACCGGTCTGGTCGAGCAGATCGTGCCCGCGGCCGCGCTCACCGAGGGCATCACCTGGATCGTCACCGGACTCGGCGTCGGCGTCGCCGTGGGATCGGCACTCGCGGGCCGGATGATCGACGAATTCGGCACCACCGCCGGGTACGCGGTGGCGGCGGTCGCCGCGCTGCTGGCCTCTATGGTGACCCCATGGCTATTCGTGAAGCAGTCGGCGTCGACGGAACGCCCCTCGTCTACTCGGTGACCGGTGATCCCGACGCGCGGGCCCTGGTTCTCCTGCACGGTTGGGCGCAGTCGTCGAAATGCTGGGGCCCCACCGTGCTCGACGAACTCGCCGCCCGCTACAGCGTCATCGCCGTCGACCTGCGCGGACACGGCTACTCGGGAGCCCCCGCCGCCGGCTACGACGACTCCGCGATCTGGGCCGGCGACGTCGACGCGGTGCTCACGGCCGAAGGCGTCACCTCCGGTGCAGTGCTCCTCGGCTGGTCCTACGGCGGCCTCGTGATCTGCGACTACCTGGCGTCCCACGGCACGTCCGCCGTCGACGGCGTGGTCCTCGTCGGTGCCATCACCAGCATCGGTCGTGGGGAGGCCGGCGGCAAGGTCGGTGCGGCGATGCGCGCCGCGATCCCCGGCGCGATGTCCGAGGAGCCGCGCGAGGCGATCCGCGCGCTGGGCGCGTTCGGCAACGCGCTCACCGGACCGCCGGAAGGCAAGGGCGCGCAGTCGCAGGCGCTGTTCGGCGCCAGCCTCGCGACCCCGCCGCACGTGCGGGCCGCCCTGTTCAACCGCTCCGCGAGCCACGACGACCTGCTCCGGTCGCTCGACGTCCCGGCGCTCGTCCTGCACGGCACCGAGGACTCCGTCGTCGACGTCTCGGCTGGTAGGCACGCCGCAGACCTGATCCCGCAGGCGCGGGCATCGTTCTGGGAAGGCTGCGACCACGGACCGTTCGTCGAGGATCCCGACCGGTTCGTGAAAGAGGTCGGCGCGTTCGTCGACAACCTCGGTTAAAGGAGCCGATCGGTGGGGGAGCACTATGGAGTGGTGACGCCCTTGCACAACTCGCGCCCCCGCAGGGTGGCCGTCCTCTCGGTCCACACCTCACCCCTGGCGCAGCCCGGTACCGGAGACGCGGGCGGCATGAACGTCTACGTGCTGCAGTCCGCCATCCAGATGGCCCGCCGCGGCGTGGAGGTGGAGATCTTCACCCGGGCCACGTCGTCCGCCGACGCCCCGGTCCAGGAAGCGGCGCCGGGCGTCCTCGTCCGCAACGTCGTGGCCGGCCCGTTCGAGGGGCTCGACAAGCAGGATCTGCCCACGCAGCTCTGCGCGTTCGTGGCCGGGGTGCTCCGCGAGGAGGCCCGGCACGAACCGGGTTACTACAACCTGGTGCACTCGCACTACTGGCTGTCGGGGCAGGTCGGCTGGCTCGCCCGCGACCGGTGGGGTGTGCCGCTCGTGCACACCGCGCACACGCTCGCCGCGGTCAAGAATCTGTCGCTGGCCGAGGGGGACACCCCCGAACCGGCCGCCCGTCAGATCGGCGAACAGCAGGTGGTCGCTGAATCCGACCGGCTCGTGGCCAACACCACCGACGAATCCGATCAGCTGGTCCGCCACTATGGCGCCGACCCGAACCGGATCGACGTGGTGGCGCCGGGCGCCGACCTGACGCGGTACCGCCCGGGCGACCGGGACGCCGCCCGGGCGAAGCTGGGGCTCGACCCCCGCGAGACCGTCGTGACGTTCGTCGGGCGCATCCAGCCGCTCAAGGCTCCCGACGTCCTGCTCCGGGCCGCCGCCGAACTGATCGCCCGGGATCCCGAGTCGACGCTGCGGGTGCTCGTGGTCGGGGGTCCGTCCGGATCCGGACTGGCCCGGCCGGACGCGCTGATCGAACTCGCGTCCTCGCTCGGCATCGCCGCGCGGGTCACGTTCCTCCCGCCGCAGGCACCCGATCGACTCGCCGACGTGTATCGGGCCTCGGATCTCGTTGCGGTGCCGAGCTATTCGGAATCGTTCGGTCTGGTCGCCATCGAGGCGCAGGCCTGCGGAACACCGGTGATCGCCGCGAACGTGGGCGGACTCGGCGTCGCGGTCCGCAACGGCGAGACCGGACTCCTCGTGGACGGGCACCGCACCGAGGACTGGGCGACGGCGTTGCAATCGCTGGTCTCCGAGCCTGCCCGCCTCGCCGCGCTGGCCGCCGAGGCTCCGCGGCACGCCGAGAATTTCTCCTGGGAACACACCGCCGACGGACTCCTCGAGAGTTATCGGATGGCGACCGTCAACTACAACTACGGACACGGCCCGAGCGACTTCTCCCCGCGTCGCGGACGCGGACTGTGGAAGTTGCGCCGGGCCGGGGGAGTGCGCGCATGAGCGATCTGACCGACGTGATCGAGTCAGCCCTGACCGAACGGGAATTGGACTTCACGAAGAAGGACTCGACGCACTTCGTCGTCGAGTTGCCCGGCGAACGCAAGCTCAAGACCACCACACTCCTGACCGTCGGCAAGCACGGCCTGCGCGTCGAGGCATTCGTCTGCCGCAAGCCCGACGAGAACTTCGAAGGCGTCTACAAGTACCTGCTGCGGCGCAACCGCCGGCTGTATTCGGTGGCGTACACCATCGACAAGATCGGCGACATCTACCTGGTCGGTCAGATCGCCGAGCACGCGGTGACTGCGGACGAACTTGACCGCATTCTCGGGCAGGTGCTCGAGGCGGCCGACGGCGACTTCAACACCCTTCTCGAACTCGGATTCGCCGGTTCCATCAAGCGGGAGTGGGAATGGCGTGTCTCGCGCGGCGAGTCGCTGGCGAACCTGAAACCGTTCGAACATCTCATCGAGGACTCGCAGCCCTGAGTGTGGGTTGACCTCCCGCGGACGGGAATTGCGCGCGGGTAGAGTTGCGGCGAACCTGTGACTGGTGTCACAACTGCTGCTGCAACACTTCGAGGGAGTGACCCACGTGAGCTTCAAGAGCCCGTTTCCGGACGTCGAGATCCCGAACCTCAGTGTCTACGAGTTCCTGTTCGGTCAGCTCGACCCGGCTGATGCGGAGCGGCCCGCCTTGATCGACGGCGCCTCGGGTGCGGTCACCACCTACCAGGCCCTGGTGGCGCAGATCGGCGGGG
>NZ_WXYH01000334.1:0-54572 GCF_009872365.1 Rhodococcus sp. T7 | reverse complement strand
GAAGAAGGCGAGTGCGTTGCGCACGCAGGCCGCGAAGCTCGGCGCGAAGGCCACCAAGGCCGTGGCGGCGCAGAACATGGCGAAGCGCGCAGACAAGCTGATGTCGGATCTCGACGCGGAACGCGTGTCCGACAAGGTGGCCCGGATCCGGTTCCCCGAGCCGGCCGCGTGCGGCAAGACGCCGCTGATGGCGGAGAACCTGACCAAGGTCTACGGCTCGCTCGAGATCTTCACCGGCGTGGACCTCGCGATCGACCGTGGGTCACGCGTCGTCGTTCTCGGCCTCAACGGTGCGGGTAAGACGACGCTGCTGCGCATCCTCGGCGGTGTCGAGACGCCGGACGCCGGCGGACTCGTCCCCGGTCACGGCCTGAAGATCGGCTACTTCGCACAGGAACACGACACTCTCGACGACAACGCGTCGGTGTGGGAGAACATTCGCCACGCGGCGCCGGACACGGGGGAGCAGGAACTGCGTTCGCTGCTCGGCGCGTTCATGTTCACCGGCCCGCAGCTCGAGCAGCCGGCGGGAACCCTGTCCGGGGGTGAGAAGACGCGCCTCGCGCTCGCCGGGCTCGTGTCGTCGGCGGCGAACGTCCTGCTGCTCGACGAGCCGACCAACAACCTCGACCCCGTTTCCCGCGAACAGGTCCTCGACGCGCTCCGCAGCTACACCGGGGCCGTCGTGCTGGTGACCCACGACCCGGGTGCCGCCGAGGCGCTCGACCCGGAGCGGGTCATCCTCCTGCCAGACGGCACCGAGGACCACTGGTCGCAGGACTACCTGGAACTGATCCAGCTCGCCTGAACACCTCTCCGTAGATATCGCCGTCGCTGCGCTCTACGTAGATATCCCCGTCGCTGCGCTCTACCGTGGAAACCACCGTCGCTCGCCGACTGGAGGAGTTCATGGCTGACATCGGGGTCTTCGCCAAGAGCGCTCGGATCACGGGACCGTCGCGCGCCGATCTGCAGGCGGAGCTGAAACAGCGCTACCAGGCCGGGGCGAGCATTCGTTCCCTCGCCCGGGAAATGGGGCGATCGTACGGGTTCGTCCGCAACATTCTCGCGGAGTCCGAGGTGGAGCTCCGCGGACGAGGCGGAGCTCACCGTCGTAAGACCTGACCGGTGCCGGTGGGAGTGCGGGGTCAGTCGCGGCGTCGGACGGATTCCTCGACGAGGTCGAGCACGGCCGACAGGTTGTCACCGGCGTGCCCGGAGGCGATGCGTGCGACGAGACCGTCGAGCACCAGATCCAGGTAGCCGATGAGGACGTCGGTCGGCACGTCGTCGCGGAGGCGGCCCGCGGACTTCTGCCGCGCGAGGCGCGCCATCGTCGCCTCGGTCAGTTCCGCCGACCGTTGCGACCAGCTTCTGCGGAAATCGGCATCGTTTCGCAGCCGCCGGGCGATTTCGAGTCGGGTTCCCAGCCAGTCGAACTGGTCGGGCTGGGCGAGCATGTCCCGCATCACCTGGACGAGACCCTCGTGGGCGACCACGTCGGCCATCCTGGTCGCGTCCTCGTGGGCGAGCGCCAGGAACAACCCGTCCTTGTCCTTGAAGTGATGGAAGATCGCCCCGCGTGACAGTCCGGTCACTTCCTCGAGCCGGCGGACGGTGGCGCCGTCGTAACCGTATTCGGCAAAGCATCGGCGGGCGCCGTCCAGGATCTGACTGCGCCGGGCCGCGAGATGGTCTTCACTGACCTTGGGCAAAGTGCCTCCTTCGTCGGCCTGTGCACTGTTTTCGGCCCTTCGCGAGAAAGGTGACCTCAAGCACTGAGCGCGCACGACCAGTCATTCAAGACGGTGAGATCCGCTCGAAGTGGTCGTGCGCGCTCAGTGCCGGTTCAGGCCGGAAACACGCACAGGCGCGGAGCGCCTAGAGCGCCTAGCCCTTGATCATGTTGCGGAGCACGTACTGCAGGATGCCGCCGTTGCGGTAGTAATCCGCTTCACCGGGGGTATCGATGCGTACGACTGCGTCGAACACGACCTTCTCGCCGTTCTCCCGCGTTGCCGTGACCTTCATGGTCTTCGGGGTGACGCCCTCGTTGAGCTTCTCGACGCCTTCGATGTCGAAGGTTTCGGTGCCGTCGAGCTTCAGCGACGCAGCCGACTCGCCGGCCGGGAACTGCAGCGGAACGACGCCCATGCCGATGAGGTTGGAGCGGTGGATGCGCTCGAACGACTCGGTGATGACGGCCTTGACGCCGAGGAGGCTGGTGCCCTTGGCGGCCCAGTCACGCGACGATCCGGAGCCGTACTCCTTGCCGCCCAGGACGACCAGCGGGATGCCGGCCTTCTGGTAGTTCTGCGACGCGTCGTAGATGAAGGCCTGCGGGCCGCCGTCCTGCGTGAAGTCGCGGGTGTAGCCACCGGAGACGTCGTCGAGGAGCTGGTTGCGCAGACGGATGTTCGCGAACGTTCCGCGGATCATCACCTCGTGGTTTCCGCGACGCGAGCCGAGCGAGTTGTAGTCCTTGCGCTCGACGCCATGGGAATCGAGGTACTGCGCGGCGGGGGTGCCGGACTTGATCGGACCTGCCGGGCTGATGTGGTCGGTGGTGACCGAGTCGCCGAGCAGGGCGAGGACGCGAGCGCCCTTGATGTCCTTGACCGGAGCCGGATCCTTCGGCATGCCGTCGAAGTACGGAGCCTTGCGGACGTAGGTCGAGTTCTCGTCCCACTCGAAGGTGTCACCCTCAGGGGTCGAGAGGTTCTGCCAGCGGCTGTCGCCCGCGAAGATCGTTGCGTAGGACTTGCGGAACATGTCCTGGCTGATCGCCGTCTTGATGGTCTCTTCGATCTCCTGCGTGGACGGCCAGATGTCCTTCAGGAACACGGGGTTGCCATCGCTGTCGTCGCCGAGGGAGTCGGTTTCGAAGTCGAAGTCCATGGTTCCCGCAAGGCCGTAGGCGATGACGAGCGGCGGGGAGGCAAGGTAGTTCATCTTGACGTCGGGGGAGATGCGTCCCTCGAAGTTGCGGTTGCCCGAGAGCACCGCGGTGACCGACAGGTCGTTGTCGTTGATGGCCTTGGACACTGCCTCGGGCAGCGGGCCGGTGTTGCCGATGCACGTGGTGCATCCGTAGCCGCCGAGGTAGTAGCCGAGCTTCTCGAGGTACGGCCAGAGGCCGGCCTTCTCGTAGTAGTCGGTGACAACCTGTGAACCGGGTGCCATGTTGGTCTTGACCCACGGCTTGGTGGCGAGGCCCTTCTCGACGGCGTTACGCGCAAGCAGCGCAGCGCCGAGCATGACCGACGGGTTGGACGTGTTGGTGCAGGAAGTGATGCCGGCAACGACGACGGCGCCGTGATCGAGAACGAACTCGCCTGCGTCGGACTTGACGGTAACCGGCTTGCTCGGGCGGCCTTCTGCGCCGTTGGCGGCGGAGAGAACGTCGACTGCTCCGTCATCGGCAAACGACAGGACTGCGGGGTCGGACGCCGGGAAGGATTCCTCGACGGCCTCGTCGAGCTGGGTGTGCTCGGTCGGATAGTTCTCTTCCACGTAGTTGTGGATGTCCTTGCGGAACGCGGTCTTCGACTCCGACAACAGGATTCGGTCCTGGGGGCGCTTCGGGCCGGCGATCGAGGGAACAACGGTTCCCAGATCGAGCTCGATGTACTCGGAGAAGACGGGCTCCTTGTCGGGATCGTGCCACAGGCCCTGTTCCTTGGCGTAGGCCTCGACGAGGGCGAGCTGCTCGTCGCTGCGGCCGGTGAGGCGCAGGTAGTCGATCGTCTCGCTGTCGATCGGGAAGATCGCTGCGGTGGAACCGAATTCGGGGCTCATGTTGCCGAGGGTTGCGCGGTTCGCGAGCGGAACCTCGGCAACACCCTTGCCGTAGAACTCGACGAACTTACCGACCACGCCGTGCTTGCGGAGCATCTCGGTGGCGGTGAGCACGACGTCGGTCGCGGTGACGCCGGGCTTGATCTCACCGGAGAGCTTGAAGCCGACGACGCGGGGGATGAGCATGGAGACCGGCTGACCGAGCATGGCTGCCTCGGCTTCGATGCCGCCGACGCCCCAGCCCAGCACGCCCAGGCCGTTGACCATCGTGGTGTGCGAGTCGGTGCCGACACAGGTGTCGGGGTATGCCTGGCCGTTACGTGCCATGACGGTCGGTGCCAGGTATTCGATGTTGACCTGGTGAACGATGCCCATTCCCGGGGGGACGACCTTGAAGTCGTCGAATGCGCCCTGGCCCCAGCGGAGGAACTGGTAACGCTCGCCGTTTCGCTCGTATTCGAGGTCGACGTTGCGCTCGAGTGCATCGGCCTGGCCGAAGATGTCGAGAATGACCGAGTGGTCGATGACCATGTCGGCGGGGGAGAGCGGGTTGACCTTGTTGGGGTCGCCGCCGAGGGCGGTGACAGCCTCACGCATGGTGGCGAGGTCGACGACGCAGGGAACGCCGGTGAAGTCCTGCATGATCACACGAGCCGGCGTGAACTGGATTTCGATGCTCGGCTGAGCCGAGGGATCCCAGCCTGCAATTGCGCGGATGTGATCCGCGGTGATGTTGGCTCCGTCTTCGGTGCGGAGAAGGTTCTCGGCGAGAACCTTCAAGGAGTAAGGCAATTTCTCGGTGCCGGGGACGGCCGCGAGTCGGAAGATCTCGTAGGAGTTCTCACCGACCTCGAGGGTTCCCTTTGCTCCGAATGAATCAATACTGGTGCTCACGTCAGCTCCACTCGTCTATGTGAGGGTCGCCACCGACGGGGCTGTGTCGACGGCTGCAGGCACTGCGGGCACGGCTGATCCGTGTGCGCTGTCGTGCTAGCGATGACGGAATCGGCCCCTACCGCGGTACCTCCGGTAGTCTAACAGTACGCTTGTCCTGTGAGAATTCGGGGCGGAAACGGGCCCGTGCCCCCGGCGATTCTCCACTATCGCGGCGGGGACGCGGCCGGACGGAACGGAACTTCGGGGACACCTCACGTAGTGTTCACGCGAGGCTTACGTTCCTACAGCAAACCCGGATGAGAGATGCCTGCCCCTATCGCCACCGCACTTCCTGCCAGTGTCACGGTTCCCGTCCATTCGGCCCTCCCGTTGTCGACGGACCTTCCGGAAGACATCGACGTCTCCGACGTGGTCGCGGACGTGTCCGACGATGGGGTGTCGGCACCGTCCGACGAGACCGGTGAACTCGCCGCCGTCGTCGACCGCGCGGCCGAGCACGGCATCAAGCTGAGCATCGTGGTGCTGGACGAGGATCCCGGCCGCGACTCGCAGCTGCGCGACCTCGCGACCGAGGTCGGAGCGGAGGAGGGCGGCACCGTTCTGGTCCTGAGCCCCAGCTGGGTCGGCACGTACAGCGACTCGATCAGCCGGGTGCTGCTCGAATCGGGTCAGGACCGCACGTACACCGGCGACGCGGTGGTCTCCGCGAATCACTTCGTCGACGAGGTGGTCGAGCCGGGGCCGCCGTGGGCCCTGTTCACGGCCGTCATCGTGGCGATCGTCGTCATCGCGTCGGCCGCGACGTTCTTCGCGAAGTCGCGCCGGGCGTCCGCCTCGAACGGCGGCGGCACCGCGAATAAGGGTGACAGTGCCCCGGGTGCCGGCACGACGTACGAGCGACAGAAGCCCTGACGCCTTCCGAATTCCCCGGATAACTCGGCGGCAATTTTCACGGTTCGCCCGTGTGAGGCCGCTGCCTGCGTCGATGGGCGTAAATAGCGCCGACGATTCACAGTTCGGCATTTCCGCTGGTCAAATTACTCATGTGTTATTTGTGACTAAAGTTTCCATAGAGTCCGGAAGTGTCGTACGGTGCATTTGGCGCTCTTGGGGAAGAAGTGTCGCAGGCTGGTGATTGACGTCCAGAGTGACGGCGTTCCGGCGTAGTTCGGTGTCGCCGAAACACGGAAGGTGTGGCTGCCGCAATTTCTCCCCACGACGAGCACAGCGCGGCCTGCGCGATCGGTGCAGAACCGAGGGAGAGAGTTGTGAAGCGACAAGCACGAGCTGGAGTGGGGCACCGTAGCTTCTCCCGCAGGCGCGCTCGCGCGGCGCGCCTCTTGATCGGACTGGGCATCGTCGGCGCCCTGGTCGGCAGCACGCCCGGCCTGGCCGCCGCAGTACCGCCCCCGCCGCCGAATCCGTCCGACTCCGACATCGCACAGGCCCAGACCCAGGTGTCGGCGGGCCTCGGGCAGGTCAGCGAATTGATCAACCAGGTCGCCTCCGCGGATCAGCAACTCGCCCAGCTCGACAACGAGGTCGCCATCAAGCGCGAGGACGTGAACCGGGCGCTGGTCGATCTGCAGAACGCCCGCAGCGCCGCCGATCTGGCCGCCAGCGTGGTCGGGGCGTCCCAGCAGGCGCTGCGCGACGCCGGCGCACAGATCGAGCTGGCGCAGAAGGACTTCGACAAGTACGCCCGGTCGAGCTACACGCAGGGCACCAACGTCTCCGCGATCTCGACGTACCTCGGCGCCCAGGGGCCCGGTGACGTCCTGGACCGCGCGCAGGTGCTGAAACTTCTCGCCACCAGCCAGAACGCGGTGCTCGAGGGTCTGCAGCGCGCCCGGACCGCCCAGGCCAACAAGGATTCCGCCGCGCGCGAGGCGAAGCAGCAGGCGGACGTGGCCGCCGACCAGGCAGCGTCGAAGAAGTCGCTGGCGGAGCAGGCGATCGCGATCGCCCGGTCGGCGTTGCAGGACCAGGCGGCCAAGAAGGCGCAGATCGAGAGCAACCGGGCGGCCGCGCAGGCCCAGCTCGACGCCGCCCGCGGGAACGTCGCGGGGCTGGAGGGGCAGCGTGAGGCGTACGCGACGTGGGAGGAGCAGAAGCGCGCCGAGGACGCGCAGAAGGCTGCCATCGCCGCCGCGGCCCGGGAGGCCGCGACGCAGGCCGCCGCGCGGGTCGCCGCCAACGAGGCGGCACGCCAGCGGGCCGCGGAACTCGCCGCGGGGCAGCGGGCGCACACCACGATCGAGGACGATTCGGAGGACGAGGACTCCGCCACGACCACGCCGAAATCCACCCCCAAGTCGAAACCGTCGACCAGCGGTGAGGACCTGACGGGCAGTGAGGCCATCGAAACCGTCATCGACCGCGGCCTGTCCCAGATCGGTGTGGAGTACGCGTGGGGCGGCGGCGACGAGGAAGGCCCCACCCTGGGTATCCGCGACGGCGGTGTCGCCGACAGTTACGGCGACTTCAACAAGGTCGGTTTCGACTGCTCCGGTCTGATGATCTACGCGTTCGCCGGGATCGGCATCTCGCTGCCGCACTACACCGGTTATCAGTACACCGCGGGTGAACAGGTTCCCTCGGAGGAGATGCAGCGCGGCGACATGATCTTCTGGGGCCCGAACGCCAGCCAGCACGTCGCTCTGTACCTCGGAGACGACCAGATGCTGGAGGCGCCCGAGTCGGGAGACGTCGTCAAGATCTCCCCGGTGCGATGGGACGGCATGACCCCTTACGCTGTCCGTATGGTGTCGTGATCCATGATGTCGATGAAGTAGTCCGCGGTGCGGATCGTGCTTGGTTGCGGCGGGGGTTGCTTGCACCTGGAATAGTTGAGCAAGTACGTGAACGGGCGGAACGATCTAGGTGAAAGCGGTGGATTCTTGGTGACCTCACGTGATGATGCGGTATCGGAGGGTGCAGCCCGGAAGGAGTCGCCCGCGAAGGCCGCTCCCGAAGGTGTGCAGAACGGGGGTGCGGCCAACGGATCGGGTCCCCAGAACGCCACCGCGCCGAAGGCACCCTCACAGGATTCGGGCCCGCAGACCTCGATGACGAAGTCGGTCGCGCCCAGTCTCGCCGCCGACGTCCAGACGCTGGAACGGGCGATCTACGAGGTCAAGCGCGTGATCGTCGGGCAGGACCGGCTGGTGGAGCGGATCCTGGTCGGTCTGCTCGCGAAGGGGCACGTGCTGCTCGAGGGTGTGCCGGGTGTGGCGAAGACCCTGGCCGTCGAGACGTTCGCGAAGGTGGTCGGCGGGTCGTTCTCGCGCGTCCAGTTCACCCCGGACCTGGTGCCCACCGACCTGATCGGTACGCGCATCTACCGGCAGGGGCGGGAGGAGTTCGACACCGAACTCGGCCCCGTCGTCGCGAACTTCGTGCTCGCCGACGAGATCAACCGCGCACCGGCGAAGGTGCAGTCGGCGCTGCTCGAGGTGATGGCCGAGCGGCACGTCTCGATCGGCGGCAAGCGGTACCACATGCCCGACCCGTTCCTGGTGATGGCGACGCAGAACCCGATCGAGAACGAGGGTGTGTACCCGCTGCCGGAGGCGCAGCGCGACCGCTTCCTGTTCAAGATCCTCGTCGACTACCCGACGGTGGAGGAGGAGCGCGAGATCGTCTACCGGATGGGTGTCGACGCGCCGGAACCGCATCAGGTTCTCGATCCCGAGGAACTGGTCCGACTGCAGAAGGTCGCGAGCGGTGTGTTCGTGCACCATGCGCTCGTCGACTACGTGGTCCGGGTCATCGCGGCCACCCGCACGCCTGCGGAGTTCGGTCTCCCCGACGTCGACGGCTGGATCGCGTACGGCGCGTCTCCGCGTGCAACGCTGGGCATCATCTCCTCGGCGCGGGCGCTGGCGTTGCTGCGCGGGCGTGACTACGTGGTACCGCAGGACGTGCTCGAGGTGATCCCGGACGTACTCCGTCACCGTCTCGTGCTGTCCTACGACGCTCTCGCCGACGAGGTGAGCCCGGACGACGTGATCTCCCGTGTGCTGCAGACGGTGGGTCTGCCGCAGATCGCCGCACAGCCGACGGCGGTCCCGGCCGCTCCCGCCGGTCACAACGGACCGCCCGTCCCGTCCACGTCGGTGCCCGGACCGACGGCGATGAGCCAGCCACGGTGAGTGCGCGTACCGCCGGTGCGCAGAGTTCCGGCCCGCCGCCGTCGTTTCGCTCCGGCGAACTCCGTGATCCCAAACTGTCCGCCGCGCTGCGGACACTGGAACTGACCGTCCGCCGCCGCCTCGACGGTGTGCTGCACGGCGACCATCTGGGCCTGATCCCGGGTCCGGGCTCCGAGCCGGGTGATGCGCGCGAGTACCAGCCGGGTGACGACGTCCGTCAGATGGACTGGTCGGTGACCGCCCGGACGACGCACCCGCACGTCCGGCAGTCGGTCGCGGACCGGGAGCTGGAGACGTGGCTCGTCGTCGACCTGTCGGCGAGCCTGGACTTCGGTACCGCCGGATGTGAGAAGCGGGACCTGGTGGTGGCCGCTGCCGCCGCCGTCACGCATCTGACCAGCGGCGGCGGTAACCGGATCGGGGCGATCGTCTCCACCGGCGCCCAGACCACCCGGATCCCGGCCCGCGGCGGCCGGATCCACGCGCAGGCGATGTTGCGTCAGATCGCGACCACCCCGCACGCCCCGGACGGAGTGCGGGGCGACCTGCAGGGGGCGGTGGAGTCGTTGCGCCGGCCGCAGCGCCGCCGCGGTCTGGCCGTCGTCATCAGTGACTTCCTGGGACCGATCGACTGGGAGCGGTCGCTGCGGGCCATCTCGGGGCGCCACGACGTACTCGGTGTCGAGGTGCTCGACCCGCGAGATCTGGAATTACCCGACCTGGGGGATGTAGTGCTGCACGATCCGGAGTCCGGACGGACCCGCGAGTTCACGACGACGCCGCAACTGCGCGCCGACTTCGCGCGCGCCGCGGAGGAACACCGCCTGCAGGTGGAGCAGTCGTTGCGGCGCTGCGGTGCCCCGCTGCTCGGTCTGCGGACCGACCGGGACTGGATCTCGGACGTGGTGCGGTTCGTGTCCGCCCGGAAACACAGTTACGGGACCGCGACGAACCAGAGGTCCCGCCGGTGAGTCTTTCGCAGTTCACCTCACCGTGGTGGTTGCTGTTCCTCCTGGTCGTCGTGGCGTTGGTCGTGGGATACGTGTGGGTGCAGCGGCAGCGGCAGAAGCACACCCTGCGGTTCACCAACTACGCGCTGCTCGAGAAGGTCGCGCCGTCGCGGCCGGGCCGGGCCCGGCACATCCCGGCGCTGCTGATGGTGCTGGCGCTGGTGTTCTTCAGCGTGGCGCTGGCAGGCCCGACGGAGGACAAGCGGGTTCCGCGGAACCGGGCCACCGTGATCCTCGTCATCGACGTGTCGTTGTCGATGAAGGCGACCGACGTGGAACCGACCCGGCTGGCCGCCGCGCAGGACGCCGCGAAGTCGTTCGCCGACGGGCTCACCCCCGGCATCAACCTCGGTCTCGTCGCATTCGCGGGCACTGCGTCGGTGCTCGTCTCGCCGACCACCAACCGGGACGCCACCAAGGTCGCGATCGACAACCTGCAGCTGAGCGAGCGCACCGCCACCGGTGAGGCGATCTTCACGTCGCTGCAGTCGATCGACACGCTGGCCGCGGTGCTCGGCGGCAGTGATCAGGCGCCGCCCGCCCGCATCGTGCTGCTCTCCGACGGCAAGCAGACGGTCCCCGAGAACCCGGACGATCCGCGCGGCGGGTTCACCGCGGCCCGGCAGGCGAAGGACAAGGACGTTCCCATCTCGACGATCTCGTTCGGCACCAGCTACGGCAAGGTCGAGATCGAGGACGAACGCATCCCGGTACCCGTCGACGACCCGTCGCTGCGAGAGATCGCGAATCTCTCCGGCGGCAGCTTCTTCACGGCGTCGAGCCTGGAGGAACTGCGGGACGTCTACGACACCCTCGAGGAGCAGATCGGGTTCGAGACCACCCGCGGCGACGCCAGCCGCCCCTGGCTCGTGCTGGGTGTCCTCTCCGCCACGGCGGGGCTGATCCTCGCGCTGGTCCTGCGCCAACGGCTGCCGTGATCTGCGTTCCGGCGGAGTTCCCGGCACCAGCGCCCTGCTGACGGCCGCCCCGCGTTTCCACTCCTGCACATCTGAACAGATAGGTTGATCCGCATGTCTACCCCAGAAACTACCGACGCGTCGGTGAGGACGGTGTCCACTCCCCGGTCGGTGCTCGTCACCGGCGGCAACCGCGGGATCGGCCTCGCTGTCGCGCAGCGCCTCGCGGCGGACGGGCACAAGGTCGCGGTCACGCACCGCGGTTCGGGTGCGCCCGAGGGCCTGTTCGGCGTCCAGTGCGACGTCACGGACACCGAGTCGATCGACCGCGCCTTCAAGGAAGTGGAGGCGCACCAGGGTCCGGTCGAGGTCCTCGTCGCGAACGCCGGCATCACCGACGACACGCTGATCATGCGGATGACCGAGGAGCAGTTCACCTCCGTCGTCGACGCCAACCTGACCGGCGCGTTCCGCGTCGCGAAGCGCGCCACCCGGTCGATGCTGCGGTCCCGGTTCGGCCGGTTCGTGTTCCTCGGGTCGGTCGTCGGCCTCGCCGGCGGTCCCGGCCAGGTCAACTACGCGGCGTCGAAGGCCGGAGTGGTCGGCATCGCGCGGTCGCTGACCCGCGAACTCGGGTCCCGGTCGATCACCGCGAACGTGGTGGCCCCAGGATTCATCGACACCGACATGACCGCGGTCCTCGACGACAAGTACAAGGACATGATCACCGGCGCCGTCCCGCTGCAGCGGCAGGGCAAGCCCGAGGAGGTCGCCGCGGTGGTGAGCTTCCTGGCCTCCGACGATTCCGCGTACGTCTCCGGCGCGGTGATCCCCGTCGACGGCGGCCTCGGCATGGGCCACTAGAACTCCCACACCACTTCCCGGACTTTTCTTCACAGGAGGACACCTCATGGGCGGATTGCTCGAAGGTAAGACCATTCTCGTCACCGGCATCATCACGGACGCGTCCATCGCGTTCCACGTCGCCAAGGTCGCCCAGGAACAGGGCGCCAAGGTGATCATCACCGGATTCGACCGGCTCCGGCTGATCGACCGCATCGCGCAGCGGCTGCCGCAGCCGGTGCCGCCGGCCCTCGAACTCGACGTGCAGAACCCCGAGCACCTCGCGAGCCTCGCCGACCGCATCCGCGAGATCGCGCCGGAGGGTGTCGACGGCGTCGTGCACTCCATCGCGTTCGCGCCGCGGTCCTGCCTGGGCAGCCCGTTCTTCGACGCACCGTGGTCCGACGTCGGCGTGGCGTTCGAGGTGTCGGCCTACTCGTACGCGTCCCTGTCGAAGGCGCTGCTGCCGGTGCTCAACGACAACGCGTCGATCGTCGGCATGGACTTCGACCCCGCGCGCGCAGTGCCGTTCTACAACTGGATGGGCGTCGCCAAGGCCACCCTCGAGTCGGTGAACCGGTATGTCGCCAAGGAGGTCGGCGAACGCGGTATCCGCTCCAACCTCGTCGCGGCCGGCCCGATCAAGACCCTCGCCGCCAAGGCCATCGCCGGCACCGCCACCGACGACGCCAAGCAGATGAACGAGCTGAACACGGCGTGGGACGAGCGCGCGCCCATCGGCTGGAACGTCGACGACCCGGAGCCGGTCGCGAAGACCGTGTGCACCGTGTTGTCCGACTGGCTGCCCGGCACCACCGCGTCGATCATCTACGTCGACGGCGGCGCCCACGCGATGGCCGGCTAGGGCACTACCCGGGGAGTGCGCCCCGAACGGCACCACGGAAGATGGGGACATGAGCGCTGTGAATTCGACGGACGGTTCCGGTTCCCGGTTCGACGCCCTTCTTCTGTTGTCGTTCGGGGGGCCGGAGAAGCCCGAGGACGTGCGTCCGTTCCTGGAGAACGTCACCAGGGGCCGGGGGGTGCCGCCCGAACGTCTGGACGCGGTCGCCGAGCATTACCTGCATTTCGGGGGTGTGTCGCCGATCAACGCCCTCAACCGCGACATCATCTCCCGCGTCGAATCCGAATTGGCAAGCGCCGGAATCGATCTGCCGGTGTATTTCGGTAACCGGAACTGGCATCCGATGGTCGAGGACACGGTCGCCCGGATGGGCGCGGACGGCGTCCGCTCGGCCCTGGTGTTCCCGACGTCGGCGTGGGGCGGGTACTCGGGGTGCCGGCAGTACCACGAGGACGTCTCCCGGGCGCGGGCCGCGGCCGGGGACGGGGCGCCGCACCTGTTGAAGCTGCGCCAGTACTACGACCACCCGCTGCTGATCGGGGCGTTCGCCGACGCCGTCCGCGCGGCCGCCGCGCAGCTCCCCGCCGAGCACCGGGCAGACGCCCGGCTGGTGTTCACCGCCCATTCCGTGCCGGTCTCCGCGGACGTCAACGCCGGTCCGCCCGCGGAGGGCGGTCGCCTCTACAGCAGGCAGGTGGCCGAGGCCGCCGCGCTCACCGCCCGGGCCGCCGGCTTCGACGACTTCGATCTGGTGTGGCAGTCCCGGTCCGGGCCACCCCAGGTGCCGTGGCTCGAACCGGACATCTGCGACCACCTCGACGCCCTCGCCGGCGACGGCGTGCGCGCGGTGATCGTGTGCCCGGTGGGATTCGTCTCCGATCACCTCGAGGTGGTGTGGGACCTGGACACCGAGGCGCGGGACAAGGCCGCCGAACTCGGAATCGACTTCGTGCGCGCGGCCACACCCGGGACGGACCACCGGTTCGCGGAACTCGTCGTCGAACTCGTCACGGAGCAGCTGACCGGTGCGTCCGCTGCGCGGCTCGGAACCGAGCCGCTGCTCGGGTCCACCCTGGACGGCGCGTCCTGCGCGGTCGACTGCTGCAAGGCCGTCGTCAGGCCGTCAGGCCGTCCCGCGCACACGCATTGACGGCGGCGGTGCGCGCCGAGCGCACCGCCGAACGCAGCGGCCGCAGCAGATCCTCGAGGGTGGCCGCGCCCGACGCGGACACCGTGCGGGCCGGGGCCATCTGCTCGGCGACGGTGAGGATCGCGGCCACCTGATCGGCCGAGTCCAGGATCCGCAGCGCCCGCGGCGCGATCGTCGTCGGATACCGGTGCAGCGCGGACTTCGCCAGCGCATCGGCGATCAGTGCGCGCGGATCGGCGCCGAAACCGGAGTCGAGCATGTGCAGGGCCTCGAGCGCGGCCGCGGCGTCGCGCACCGCCTCCCGCATCGTGAACTCGGCCTCACCCAGACCGGTGTGGTGGGCGTCGAGGGGGAGCCGCTCGATCGTCGACACCGTCCACCGCAGCACGTCGGGACCCTCGACGTGCGGGACGAGCCCCGTCCCGGGACGGCCGGGCGGCCCGACGAGGACACCCTCGCCGGTGCCGGTCGCGGCGGACGCGAACCCGGTGCCCGCGGGCAGCCCGCGCACGTCCCCCGGCCCGGGCAGGACCAGCCGGATCTCGGTCTCGGGTTGCGACACGGAACGGCGCATCGTCTGCAGCAGCGCCGTCACTCCGGCGTCCTGCGGGTCGGGCCACGGCAGCCCGGTACGCCGGGCCGTGTCCTGATCCTCCGCGCAGGCGAGATGCATCGGCGCCCACGCGTGGAGGGCGTCGATGACGTCGTCGGGTGCACTGTTCCCGGCGAGCCAGGAACTGGCCCACACGGTGAGAGTGGCGCTGGGTGAAGTCACGATAAACGAGCATATGTCGGCGTGGCGGCGTGTGTGTAACGGCGCCGCTGGCATAGCGTCAGCGCCCGTGAGCGGAGGCGACAGATACGGCGACATCTTTTCCGGACACCCACGCGCGAGCAAGCCGGTGACGCCGACGGTCCCGGCCGAGCGGGACCTCGTGGTCGAGGACGCGGGCACCGGGTTCTGCGGTGCGGTGGTGGGGTTCGAACGCACCTACGACGGCGATTTCGTCCGGCTCGAGGACGGGGCGCGGCGCACCCGGTTGTTCGCCATGCGGGAGGCGGCGTTCCTGATCGACGGGAAGCCGGTCACCCTGGTGCGGCCCGCGGCCAAGCCCGCCGGTCCGGCGGCCACCCGGTCGGCGTCGGGGTCGACGAAGGTGGAGGGACTGCGGGCCCGGACCGCGCTGGCCAGCCGGATCTGGGTGGAGGGCGTGCACGACGCCGCCCTGGTGGAACGGGTGTGGGGGCACGACCTCCGCGTCGAAGGGGTCGTCGTCGAGCACCTCGAGGGTCTCGACAACCTCGGGGAACGGCTCGCCGAGTTCCGCCCCGGACCGGGACGGCGGGTCGGGGTGCTCGTCGACCACCTCGTCACCGGATCGAAGGAAACCCAGCTCACGCAGGGGCTGGGGCCGAACGTGCTCGTCACCGGGCACCCGTTCATCGACGTGTGGGAGGCGGTCCGCCCGTCGGCGGTGGGCATCTCGGCCTGGCCGAAGATTCCGCGCGGTGAGGACTGGAAGACCGGGGTGTGCCGCGAGTTGGGCTGGGGGACACCGCGCGACGGGTGGCGCCGGGTGTACTCGGCCGTCGACACGTTCCGCGACCTGGAGGCGCCGCTGATCGGGGCGGTCGAACAGCTGGTCGACTTCGTCACCGTCGGTTCCGGAGATTCTGGTTAGATGGTGTTGTGGCTGCATTGATTTGGCTGGTAGCGGGGGTGCTGCTCGCCGCCGCGGAAGCGTTGACGGGGGACTTCTTCCTCCTCATGCTGGCGGGCGGTGCGCTGGCCACTGCCGGGGTCACTGCGATCACCGACTTCCCGGTCTGGGTCGACGCGGTGATTTTCGGAATACTGTCCCTCGCCCTGATCCTCGGGGTGCGCCCGGTGTTGTTGCGCAAGTTCGAGACACCGCCGCCGACCCCGACGGGCATCGCGGCGCTCACCGGCAAGCAGGCCCTGGTGCTCGAGGAAGTCGCCGAGCACGCGGGGCAGATCAAACTCGGCGGGGACGTGTGGACGGCCCGCCCGCTCGACAGCACGGAAGTGTATCCACCGGGAACGACCGTGACGGTAATGCAAATTGACGGCGCGACCGCCGTCGTATGGAGGGGACCGTAGATGGCAGCACTCATCGTGTTGATCGTGCTCGTGTTGTTCGTTGTGCTGGTGGTGGCCAAATCGGTGGCGCTGGTGCCGCAGGCCGAGGCCGCGGTGATCGAGCGGCTCGGCCGGTACTCGCGGACCGTGTCGGGTCAGCTGACGTTCCTGATCCCGTTCGCGGACCGCATCCGGGCCAAGGTGGATCTGCGCGAGCGGGTGGTGTCGTTCCCGCCGCAGCCGGTCATCACCCAGGACAACCTGACGCTGAACATCGACACCGTGGTGTACTTCCAGGTCACCAACCCGCAGGCCGCGGTGTACGAGATCAGCAACTACATCGTCGGTGTCGAACAATTGACCACCACCACGCTGCGCAACGTCGTCGGCGGCATGACGCTGGAGGAAACGCTCACCTCGCGTGACTCCATCAACGGGCAGCTGCGCGGGGTGCTGGACGAGGCCACCGGCCGCTGGGGTCTGCGCGTCGCCCGCGTCGAACTCAAGAGCATCGATCCGCCGCCGTCGATCCAGGAGTCGATGGAAAAGCAGATGAAGGCGGACCGCGAGAAGCGGGCCACCATCCTCACCGCCGAGGGGCACCGGGAGTCGGCGATCAAGACGGCAGAGGGCGACAAGCAGTCCCGCATCCTCGCCGCGGAGGGCGCGAAGCAGGCGTCGATCCTCACCGCGGAGGGTGAGCGGCAGTCCCGGATCCTGCGGGCGCAAGGCGACCGGGCCGCCAAGTACCTGCAGGCGCAGGGTCAGGCGAAGGCGATCGAAAAGGTGTTCGCCGCAATCAAGTCCGGCAAACCCACCCCCGAACTCCTCGCGTACCAGTACCTGCAGACGTTGCCGCAGATGGCGCAGGGCGACGCGAACAAGGTGTGGCTGGTGCCCAGCGACTTCGGCGACGCCCTCAAGGGTTTCGCGAAGACCCTCGGCGCGCAGGGGCAGGACGGGGTGTTCCGGTACGAGCCGTCCACCACGGAGGAGGATCTGCCCAAGCCCGAGGACGATTCGGACGAGGTCGCCGACTGGTTCGAGACCAAGTCCGATCCGGCCATCGCGCAGGCCGTCCGCGCTGCCGAGGTCGAGGCACGGCAGCCCGTCGACGGTCCGGGACCGATCACCAAGCCCGGCGGCGCCGACGAGCATGCGCCGCTGTATCCGGGGGGAGCGCCCGGGCAGTTGCCGCCGCCCGTCCCCCCGCACGGCGGCTGACCACCCCGCCTGTTCTGACGCCGCCTACCCGGCCGCGGCGTAGCGGCGCAGCAACGGCCGGAGCACCCGGAAGAGCTGTTCGGGTGCGTGGTCGAGGTAGAAGTGATCGCCCGCCAGGAGGTGCACCCCGGACAGCCGGGTGGTGTGCCGATCCCAGGCACGTAGTTCCCGCTCGCCGACCAGCGGATCGGAGTCCCCGCCGAACACGTGCGCCGGGCAGGTGAGCGGCGGGTCTGCGGCGTCGCGGTAGCCGGTGCACAGGCGCAGATCGTCCCGCAGCGCGGGAAGATGGTGGGCCGGGAACTCCGGCAGGTCCGGGAGGCCGGCGGGAACACCCCCGGCGGCGCGCAGCATCGCGATCAGGGTCGCGTCGTCCAGGTCGTCGACCGGCGGCAGCGGCGCGGGCAGGTGCGGGGCTGCGTACCCGGACAGCAGCAGCGCCCGCGGGAGAGGGCGACCGGTCGCGCGTCGACGGCACGCGAGCCGGTACGCCACCAGCGCCCCCATGCTGTGCCCGAAGAACACGTGCGGCGCCGTGAGCTGTTCGTCGAGTTCGCAGTCGAGTGCGGCGACGAGGGATTCGACGTCGGTGAACCCGGCCCTGCCTCCGCGCCCGGGCAGGTGCACCGGCCGCACCGACACGTGCGGGTTCAGGGCGCGGTGCCAGTGCCGGTACGTCGTGGGCCCGCCGCCGGCGTGCGGGAAGCAGAACAGCTGGAGCGGCATGGCGTTACGCGGCCGCGGCGAGCGCGGCGAATTCCTCGGCGAGAGCCGCCACGGTGGACCGGATCTGGTCCTCGGTGTGGCAGGAGGTGACGAAGAAGCGCAACCGCGCGAGGTTCTCCGGCACCGCCGGGTAGAGGATCGGGTTGACGTTGATGCCGCGCCGGAGCAGCGCGCCCGACAGCGCGAGGGTGCGCTGCGAATCCCCGACGATGCAGGGGATGACCGGGGTGTCCCGGCTGTCCCCGGTGTCGATTCCGGCGTCCGCGGCGAGTTGCAGGAAGAGCCGGGAGTTGCGACGCAACCGGTCGAGGGCGTCGGGTTCGGCGCGCATCTGCCGGATCGCCGCGAGGGACGCCGCGGCATTCATCGGCGTCATCCCGACGCTGTAGACGAAGCCGGGCGTCGTGTACTTCAGGAAACGGATGAGTTCGGCGCTGCCCGCGACGTAGCCGCCGCAGCCGGCCAGCGCCTTCGACGTCGTGCCCGACCACAATTCCACATCGCCGCGGTCGACGCCGAAGTGCTCGCCGATGCCGCCGCCGGTGGCGCCGAGCACTCCGATGCTGTGGGCCTCGTCGATCATCATCAGCGCCTGGTGCTTCTTCTTCACCGCGATCATCGCGGGCAGGTCCGGGATGTCGCCGTCCTGGCTGTAGACGCCCTCGATGAGAACGAGGACCCGCCGGTACTGTGAGCGGATCGCGGTGAGCAGGGCATCGAGTGCGGCATGGTCGTTGTGCGGGAACGGCCGCCGGGTGGCGCCGGACAGTGCGCAGCCCTGCAGGATGCTGTCGTGCGCGAGGCTGTCGTGGACGACGAGGTCACCCTCCCCGAGGAGGTGGCCGATGACCGTGACGTTGGTGGCGTGCCCGCTGACCAGGGCGATGGCGTCGTCGGTTCCCAGCAGCCCGGCCAGTGCGGCCTCGAGTTCGCGGTGCACCGGTTTCTCCCCGGACAGCACGCGGCTGGCCGAGCAGGAGCTGCCGTACCGGGCGACCGCGTCCTGGACCGCGGAGACGACGGCCGGGTGCCCGGACATGCCGAGGTAGTTGTAGCTGGAGAAGTTGAGAACCTCCTCGCCGCCGATCGTCGACGTGTCCCGGGTGACGCCGTCATTGACGAGGAAGTACGGGTTGGTGACGCCGAGCCCCTCGGCGGCGGTCAGCCGTGCGTCGAGCGCCTGCACCTCCGGGAAGTCGGCGATGCGGAACTCGGGTGCCACCGCCGGTTCCGGATTCGGGACGGGCGCCACGGTGCGCGGCGACCCGGGGATACGGTGCGCCGTGACGCGGTCGATCACCTCGCCGAGCGTGCGGCCCGGTGTGAACCAGTCCGGTTCGACGACGAGCCCGGGGAAGGCGCGGCGCAACCCGCCGAACAGGTCGGTGATCATGATCGAGTCGAATCCGAGGTCGCCGGCGATCGTCTGCGTCGCCGTCAGCGCGGCCGCGGGAAATCCGCTGACCCGTGCGACTTCCGCGCGCACCCGGGCCGCGGTGTCGCCGGTCGCCGCCGCGTGACCCGGCCCGGTGTCCGGCGGCGACGCCGGGGCGGACAGGACCGTCCCGGGGACCCCGGCGGCGGCAGCGAGTACGGCGGCCTGCTCCCGGAAGAGGGCGATCAGATGGTCCATGGTGGTGTCCTCGGTCTCTGCAGTGACAGTGGGTTCGGCTGTGACGGTGGGTACTGCGGGTTCGGTGGGTGCGTCCTCGGGTGTCCAGAAGCGGGCGGTGGTCGCGAACGGGTAGCCGCGCAGTCGCCGGCGGACCCGGGCGCCCGGCTCGTACAGCGCATCCCACGCCGGGTCGTGGCCGTCCCGGTACAGGGCGGCGACGGTAGCGGGAAGCTCGTCGCCGGTGGCGGCCGGGCCGGGGCACGGCGCCAGGTGCCGCGCCGGCGAGCCCGGATGGGCGCGGGCGGTCAGCGACAACAGGATTCGTGCGGGGCCCACCTCGATCAGGTGGGTCGGATCGCAGGCCAGGGCGGCCGCGGTAGCGTCTGCGAACCGCACGGTCGCCGTGATGTGGTCGGTCCAGTAGGCCGCGTCCATCGGTTCGCCGACGTCGAGGAGCCGACCGCGGGTGGTCGAGAAGATCGGGATCTCGGCCGGGCTGTACGTGCAGGCGGCGGCGACCTCCGCGAACGCGTCCCGGATCGGCGCCATCGCGGGGGAGTGGAAGGCGTGCGAGACGGTGAGCCGGCGGACGGGGACTCCGGCCGCGGTCAGCGCGGCGCCGATCCGGTCGACCGCGTCTGCCGCCCCGGACAGCACCACGTCCCGCGGCCCGTTCACCGCCGCCAGTGCGGCCGCGGGTTCGCCGGCGAGCAGGCCGGCGACGTCGTCCGCGGTGGCCCGTACCGCCAGCATCGTGCCGCCGGCGGGCAGTTGCTGCATGAGCCGTCCCCGCGCGACGATCAGCCGGCACGCGTCGTCGAGGCCGAACACGCCGGCGTGCGCCGCGGCCGCGTATTCGCCGACGCTGTGACCGAGCAGCCACGCCGGTTCGATGCCCAGTTCCCCGAGCGTCCGGGCCAGCGCGTATTCGACCGCGAACAGGGCGGGCTGCGCGAACTCGGTGCGGTGGATCTCGTCGCCGGCACCGAACAGCACGTCCCGGACCGAGCGGCCCAGATGCGGCGTCATCCGTTCGTCCACGTCCGACAACGCCCGCCGGTACGCGCCGTGGTTCTCGTGCAGGGCTAGGGACATTCCCGGGTACTGCGCGCCCTGACCGGTGAAGAACCAGCCGACGCTGGCGGGGCGGGCCGTCCCGGACAGCGACTCGAGCAGGTGTTCGTCACCGGCCGCCGCGCGCAGCGTCGCGGCGGCCTCGTTCCGGTCGTGGGCGGGGAGCGCGAGACGGTGACGCCCGGATGCCTTGACCGTGTTGGTGCTCCAGCACACCCGGCCCAGTTCGGCGTCGGTGTGGGCGAGCAGGTCGTCGGCCAGGGCGGCGGCGCTGCGGGCGAGGCCGTCCCGGTCGTTCGACGACACGGTGAGCACGCCGCCACCGGTGCTCGCCGCGGGCGGGTCGCCGGCGGGTGCCGCGGCCAGCAGCAGGTGGGCGTTGGTGCCGCCGAGGCCGAAACTGCTGACGGCGCCGTGCACGTCGCCGCCGGGTAGTGGCATCGGCTCGGACAGGATCTGAAGACCGTTGTCCGCCAACCGGAGTCGCGGGTTGACTTCGGCCGCGCCGCGGCTGGGCGGCACCACCCGGTGGTGCAGCGCCAGGGCTGCCTTGATCAGTCCGGCCACCCCGGCCGCGCCCTCGGTGTGACCGAGATTGCCCTTGATCGACCCGATCGCGCACGGCTGCGGGCGGGGCACCGCGTGGACGTGACCGAGGGCCTTGATCTCGATCATGTCGCCGAGCACCGTCCCGGTGCCGTGCGCCTCCACGAACGCGACCTGTGCGGGCGTGACACCCGCACGCTGGTACGCCTTTTCGACGACCTGCTGCTGTGCCCAGCGGTTGGGGGCGGTGATCCCGTTGCTGCGGCCGTCGTTGTTGACGGCGCTGCCCGTGATCACGGCGTAGATCGGCAGGCCCTCCGCCTGCGCGTCCGCGAGCCGGCGCAACACGAGCACCGCGACACCCTCGCCGCGGCCGATTCCGTCGGCCGCCCCGCTGAACGGTTTGCACCGGCCGTCCGGCGCGGACAGCCCGGCCTGCGTGTAGAAGACGTTCACCGTGGGGGTCAGCGTGAGATTGACGCCCCCGGCGAGGGCCTGGTCGCAGTCCAGGGACCGCAGCGCCGCGCAGGCCAGGTGCACCGCGACGAGCGACGACGAGCAGGCGGTGTCGATCGCCATGCTCGGGCCCTGCAGGTTCAGCTGATAGGACACCCGGTTGGCGGTCATGAAATAGCCGTTGCCGCTGCCGAGTTGCGGAGTGATGCGCGGCAGGTCGCGCATCTGGAGACTCCACTCGTTGGCCATGACGCCGACGTACACGCCGGTGTTCGAACCGGCCTGGGCCCGCGGATCGAGTGCGGCGTCCTCGAACGCCCGCCACGCCGACTGCAGCAGCAGCCGCTGTTGCGGGTCCATCGCCGCGGCCTCGCGGGGTGCGATGCCGAAGAAGTCGTGGTCGAAGGCGTCCGCGTCGGCGAGGAATCCGCCGCTGCGGTTGTTGACCGAGCCGGGACCACCGGCGGCGTCGAACACGGTGTCCGCGTTCCACCGTCCGGCGGGGACGTCGGTGATGCCGTCGCCGCCGCCCATCAGCAGCGTCCACAACGCGGTGACGTCGGGGGCCTGCGGGAAACGGCAGTCGAGGCCCACGATTGCGACGTCGGTCATGAGGCCTTCCGTTGCCGCAGTGTGGTTTCGGCGACGACGAAGACGGCCAGCTCGGCGATCGTCGGATAGTCGAACACCACGGTCGGATCGAGTTCGAGGTCCCACCGGTCCTCGATCTCGCCGCACAGGCTCACCGCGGACACCGATTCGATTCCCAGCTCGGCGAGGGGGAGGTGCGGATCGACGTCGCGCACCGGCCGTTCGGTGTGGTCGGCGACCCGGCCTGCGAGCCAGCCGATGACGGGGGCGAGGTCGCGGCGGGTGATCTGCTGGGGGACGGGCATCGGGTTCTCCTGGTCGGTGATCGGGGTCAGGCGGGCACGGCGGTGGTGGTCCGGAGGCGCTGCACCGCCGGGTCGATGTCCTCGTGCAGGACGGCGTCGACGCGGGACCGGAGGAACGAGGCGCGCATCGATCTGCGCTGGACCTTCCCGCTGGTGGTGCGGTGCACGCCGCGGCGGTCGACCAGCACCACGCTCGGCGCGTGGACGTCGAAGGTCCGGGCGACGCAGAGCCTGATCCGGCGGGCGAGTGCGGGCAGTGTCAGGTCGTCGATCAGCGCGGTCCTGACCTCGTGGATCACCAGCAGCCGCTCGTGCTGCCCGGTGTCGAGCGAGAACACCACCCCGGCGGAACCGGTGAGCGCCGGATGCAGGTCCCGCACGGCCTCCTCGACGTCCTGCGGGTACAGGTTTCGGCCGTTGACGATCAGCAGGTCCTTCAGGCGGCCGGTGACGTAGAGGTGCCCGTCGTCGAACACCCCGAGGTCGCCGGTGCGCAGGTACGGTCCGTCGCCGTCGAGGGTGGCGTGGAACTTCTCCGCGGTCTCGTCGGGCCTATTCCAGTAGCCGGCGGCGACGCTGCCGCCGGAGATCCAGATCTCCCCGACCCAGCCGGGCGGTTGCTCCCGGCCGGTGTCCGGGTCGACGATGCGGATGTCGCACCCGAACGGCCTGCCGCTGCCGGCCAGCCGGGCGCCGCCGGCCTTCGGGGCCAGCTCGTGGCCCTCCAGCGCGGCCGCGTCGACATCGAGATATCTCGGGGCGCAGCCGACCTCGCTCGCGGTGGCGAGCAGCGTCGCCTCGGCCATGCCGTACGCGGTCAGGAAGGCGCCCGCCCGGAAGCCGACGGGCCCGAGCCGGTCGATCACGGCGTCGAGGGTGCGGGGCCGGATGGGTTCGGCCCCGTTCAGGGCCACCCGCACCGAGGACAGATCCAGTCCGGCCAGTTGGTCGTCGGGTATCCGGCGGGCGACGAGGTCGTACGCGAAGTTCGGGCCGAGGGTCATGTCGGCGCGGTACCGGTCGATCAGCTGCAACCAGCGCACCGGCCGTTTGAGGAAGGCCGTCGGCGACATGAACGCGAGGTTGCCGCCGGCGTAGAGCGGCGACAGCAGCATGCCGATCAGGCCCATGTCGTGGAAGTGCGGGAGCCAGCCGGCGACGGTCACCGTGTCGTCGCCACCGGTGGCGACGGCGATGGCGGCCGCGTTGTGCAGCAGGTTTCCGTGGGTCACCATCACGCCCTTCGGTTCGCTGGTGGAACCGGAGGTGTACTGGAGGAAGGCCAGGGTGCCCGCGTCGAGGACGGGCAGGCGCCAGCGGTCGGGGTGACCGAGTTCGGCGGTGTCGGTGGCGACGACGGAGACCGTGGCGTCGAGCCCGGACTCGCGGATCCAGCTGTCGAGCGGTTCGGCTACCGCGGACGTGGTGAGCACGAGGCGCACGTCGGCGTCCGCGAACATCGTTGCGACCCGCTGCATGCTGCGCGCGTCGTGCGGGACCGGGGCGGGCACGGCGACCACCCCGGCGTAGAGGCATCCGAGAAACGCGCGGAGGAAGTCGATTCCGTCGACGTACAGCAGCATCACCGGGTGTGCGGACTCGGGCCGCGTCGACAGCCACACCGCCAGCGCGCGGGCGTCGCGGTCCAGTTCGCGGTAGGTCACCGCCTCGGCGACGAGTTCCCGGCCGACCTCACGGTGGTAGACGTAGGACCGGTCGTCGCCGTACACGGCGACCTGGGCGCGGACGTGTGACACGAAATCGGTAGGCACGGATGTTCTCTCCCTCGGACTGGACGAGTACGACTCTCGTCCGCGCCGAGGCGGGAACCCAGCACCCCCAGGGCTGGTCTCGCGCACCCCCGGGGTGAAGGTTTCCGGACCCGGAGGGGTTACGTGATGAGGGCGCGTCCCGTTCCGCACACCGCGATCGCCCAGAGCACGCTGGTGAACGTGCCGATGATGAATTGTTCCGACGCGTGCGGTTCGCGCAGTTCCGGGTAGCGGGCCAGACCCTTGACCGCCAGGACGACGGCGATGCCCTCCGGCCAGGCGGCGAGGATCGAGACGGCGACGGCGGCACGCTCGAGGAGGCCGATGATCCGTCCGCCGCGCAGCGGGCCGGCGTCGGGCCGCGGGTCGGATCCGGCGTCGGGCTGGCGGCGCGCGATGCGGAACGCGGCCAGTACGAGGGGCGCCCCGCCGGTGGTCGCGGCTGCGACGCACAGGATGAGGGTCGCGGCGAGGGCGAACCCGGTGACCGGTGCGGCGGCGGACGCGGCGACCGCCGCGACGGCCAGGGCGAGCACGACCACGATCGGCGCCGCCCACTGCGACATCCAGCGGGGGGCTCGGGGTGCCGCGAGCACCAGCGGTGCGAGCGCGGCGACGCCGAGGGCGAGGAGGGCGAGGGTCGTCACGTGTCCGCCTTGCGTAGGAGTCGTTCGGCCAGTCGTCGTCCCGCGGTCTCGACGTGCCAGCCCGCGGTGGAGAGGCGTTGGGAGACGGCCTGCTTGCTGATGCCCAGCGCGCGGGCCGCTTCGGTCTGGGTGGCGCCGCGGCGCATCTGCTCGACGGCCTCGCGGCCCTCCTCGGTGCGGCGCGCGACGAGGACCGCGACGAGGGCGAGCGCGGTGTCCGCGTCGGCGGCGGCGTCCGGGTCGGTGCCCTCGACGGCCACCCGGCCGGGGGCGCTCTTGGCGCGGTCGACGGCGATCCGCGCGGACTCGAACGCGGGGCCGCGTCCGGCCCGGGTCTCGGCGGGGAGGGGTTCCTCGACGGGTCCGGCGCCGATGCCGATGCTCCAGTGTTCGCGGGCGACGAGGTCGAGGGCGAGGTCGACGACGGTCGCCGGGTCCGCGACGACGGCCTGGACCTCGTCGCCCGCGGTCCGCTGGAACGGGCGGACGAGGTCGCGGTTCGCGAATTCGGTGAGGAGTTGGGCGACACGGTCGAAGTCGCGGCGACTGCCGCGCTGGTCGACCGTCAACACGTACATGAGTCAAGGTTAGAAACTGGATATTTCAATGTCAAGACTCATAGCTTGACTTTGAGAGTTCAAGGCTGCGGGATTGACTCGTCCTCGGCGGGGCGGTCGACGGCCGGTTCCGGCGCCTCGTCGCCGGAACCGTCCAGCGGCCGCCGGGAATCCACCACCAGTCCGGCGATGCCGAGGGCGATACATACCGCGGACAGCACCAGAAGTCCCGGCTTCGTCTCCCCGGTGAGGGCGTCGCCGAGCACGACGATGCCGACGGTTCCGGGCAGCACACCGATCACGGTGGCCAGCACGTACGGGACCAGCCGGATCGAGGACACGCCGGCGCAGTAGTTCACCACGGAGAACGGGACGAACGCGATCAGCCGCAGGGACCCGACGGCGAGCCAGCCGCGCCGGGCGATCCGCTCGTCCACCCGCCGGATCGTCGGGTTGGAGATGCGCTGCCACACCACGTCCCGGCCGACGGCACGCACCAGGTAGAGGGCGAGCACCGCGCTCAGTGTCGAGGCCAGCACCGCGATCGCGATGCCCAGCCACGCGCCGAACAGCAATCCGGCACTGAGCGTGAACACCGTGCGGGGGAACGGGAACACCGTCACCACCGCGTGCACGGCGAAGAAGACGAGAGGGAACGCGGGACCGACGGAGTGCGCCCATTCCCGCACCTGCAGCACGGACGGATGCGGGGCCAGCAGCGCCACGACGACCAGCGCGACTGCCAGTACTGCGACGCCGATCACCCTGCGGTCCCCGAGGCGTCTCTTCACAGGGCACCAGGCTACCCGGGAGACCGGTGCGGGGCGCCGCGAGCGCCGGTCAGGGCAGGCGGCGGCGCCCGGTCACCGTCGCCTCGACGCAGACCCGCCCGCCCGACGTCCCGGCCACCCGGGTCGCCGCCACCGCGCGGCCCGCCCGGATCACGTCCGCGGTGAACGTCGTGTCGCAGTCCAGGGGAACCGAGCGGAAATAGTTGATCCGCACGGAGGCGGTGTCCATGTCCGCGCCCTGCCTGCTCAGGGCCGCGCTCGCCGCGAGGTCCATTGCGCAGGCCTGGACGCCGCCGTGCACGAACCCGAGTTTGTTCGCGATCAGCGGGTTCGCCGGCACCACCACCCGGGCACCGGCGTCCTCGATCCGCCCGCCGATCCAGTCGAGCGGCGCGACCCCCGGTTCCGGGAAGTCGGGAAGGGGCGCTCCGTCCGGCGCCGGCGCAGGCAGGTCCACGAAGTTGCCCCACAGGGTGCCGGTGGCGATCAGGGTGCCCGCCGCATCGTGGACGCTCGCGGTGGAGGTGCCGCCGTCGGCGGTGACCGCGAGGAGTCGGCTCTCCGCCCGCAGCGTCGGGCCCTGCCACCGCCGGGGCGTGACGACGTCCATCGACAACTCGGCCGTGACCAGGCCGTCGCGTGTTCCGCGCCGGTCCCACACGGTGAATCCGAGGAGGTCGTCGAGCAGCACGGCGAGGACGCCGCCGTAGGAGATGTCGGCGGTCTTCGCGGCGAGCGCGGAGATGTCCATGCTCATACGATTGAGTGGTTCGCCGCGGTCGTCGACGTCCCGGGTCGGTGCACCGAGCCCGAACAGCCGCTGGGTGTTCGTGCGACCGGTCACCGCCGGTTCGTGCGCAATGCTCATGACCTGAGGTTATTCATCGTGTGGTGATCCTCACGATAGGGGGCGCCGAACTGCGGCTAGCATCACAGTCACACAACGTATTGATCGATCGCTCATCAGGGAGAGGAAGCCGACACCGTGTCACTAGCTTCAGAAACCGAGGAAGCTGCGCGGGCGTACGCCGACTGGCAGCACTCCGTGGCCGGAGTCCTCGCGAAGTCGCGTCGGATCGACGCCGCGGAACTCGGTCCGGAACCCCAGAAGCTCCTCGAGACCGTCACCTACGACGGTGTCACCGTCGCACCGCTGTACAGCCCCCGCGACGAGCGCCCGGAGCAGCCCCTGCCCGGCACCTTCCCTTACGTGCGCGGCGCCGACGCCACCCGCGACGTCAACGCCGGCTGGCTGGTCAGCGCCCGCTTCGGTGACGGCGCGGAGGCGGCGGACGTCAACCGCTCCGTCCTGGACTCCCTGGAGAACGGTGTCAGCGCCCTGTGGCTCGCCGTCGGCGGCGCCGACCTTCCCGTCCGGTCCCTGGAGACGGCCCTCGACGGTGTGCTCCTCGACCTGGCCCCGCTGACCCTCGACGCCGGCACCGACGCACCGCTCGCGGCGCGGGCGCTGTTCGCGCTGCTCGACGCGCGTGCCGCCGCCGGAGACGGGGTCACCGACCGCACCGCGGTGCGCGTCGACCTCGGGGCCGCACCGCTCACGAGCGCGTTCGCCGGCACCGCCGACGTGGAACTCGGTGACGCGGTGACCCTCGCCACCGAGTCCGCGGCCCGGTCCGAGAGCGTGCGGGCGATCGCCGTGGACGGCACCGCATTCCACGACGCCGGCGCCTCCGACGCCGAGGAACTCGGCGCGTCGATCGCGGCCGGTCTCGAGTACCTGCGGGTGCTCACCGCGAGCGGACTGACCATCGGGCAGGCGCTCGGGCAGCTCGGCTTCCGGTTCTCGGCCACCGACGACCAGTTCCAGACCATCGCCAAGTTCCGTGCCGCGCGGCTGGTGTGGGCGCGGATCGCCCAGGTGTGCGGCGCCTCCGACTTCGGTGGCGCCCCGCAGCACGCCGTCACGTCCGCCGCCATGATGGCGCAGCGCGACCCGTGGGTGAACATGCTCCGCACGACCCTCGCCGCGTTCGGTGCCGGTGTCGGCGGCGCGGACGCCGTCACGGTGCTGCCGTTCGACTCCGCGCTGCCCGCCGGGGCGCTGGGGGTGTCGAAGACCTTCGCCGCGCGCATCGCCCGCAACACCCAGCTGCTGCTGCTCGAGGAGTCGCACCTCGGCCGGGTGCTCGATCCCGCGGCCGGGTCCTGGTACGTCGAGGACCTCACCCAGCAGGTGGCGGCCAAGGCGTGGGAGTTCTTCCAGCAGATCGAGGCGGCCGGCGGCTACCTCGCCGCCCTCGACGCGGGCCTGATCGGCGAACGCATCTCTTCCACTCGCGCGCAACGTGATTCGGACATCGCGCACCGCAAGACCACGGTCACCGGGGTCAACGAGTTCCCGAACCTCGGCGAGGCCCCGCTGCCCGCGGGCGCCTCCGACATGGGCCGCGTCGCCCGGTACGCCGCCGCGTTCGAGGCGCTGCGGGACCGCTCCGACGCGTACCTGGCGGCCCACGGTGCGCGACCTGCCGTCTTCCTGGCCCCCCTCGGACCCGTCGCCGAGCACAACGTGCGGACCACGTTCAGCGCGAACCTGCTGGCGTCGGGTGGCATCGAGGCCCTCAACCCCGGACCCCTCGCGATCGGTGACGGCAGCATCGCCGCCGCCGCGAAGGATTCCGGCGCCGGGATCGCCGTGATCTGCGGTACCGACAAGCGGTACGCCGCCGAGGCCACGGCCGCGGTGGAGGAACTGCGCGCCGCCGGAATCGGCACCGTGCTGCTCGCCGGCCCGGAGAAGGTCGTCGCCGACGCGGACGGCGCCGCCCGGCCCGACGGATTCGTCACCGCCCGCATCGACGCAGTCTCGGTCCTGTCCGGCCTGCTCGACACCATCGAGAGCCCGAGCGACTCCTCGGGCGACACAGGGAGCAAGAAGTGACTACTCGCGAGGTCAAGCACGCGATCGGCAGCTTCGCCGAAGTGCCACTGGAGGATCCGCAGTCTCCGCAGCCGTCCGCTCCGACGCCGGAGCAGACGGACGAGCTGATCGCGTCCGCCGCGGCGGCGAACCACTACAGCCCGGAACAGGTGGTGTGGTCCACCCCCGAGGGCATCGACGTCAAACCGGTCTACACCAAGGCCGACCGGGACGCCGCCGAGGCCGAGGGCTACCCGCTCGGCAGTTTCCCGGGCGCCGCACCGTTCGTGCGCGGGCCGTACCCCACCATGTACGTGAACCAGCCGTGGACGATCCGCCAGTACGCGGGCTTCTCCACCGCCGCCGAATCCAACGCCTTCTACCGCCGCAACCTCGCGGCCGGGCAGAAGGGTCTGTCGGTGGCGTTCGACCTGGCCACGCACCGCGGCTACGACTCCGACCACCCGCGCGTGCAAGGCGACGTCGGCATGGCCGGGGTGGCGATCGACTCGATCCTGGACATGCGTCAGCTGTTCGACCACATCCCGCTCGACAGTGTCAGCGTCTCGATGACCATGAACGGTGCGGTGTTGCCGATCCTCGCGCTGTACGTCGTGGCCGCCGAGGAGCAGGGTGTCGCCCCGGAGCAGCTGGCCGGAACCATTCAGAACGACATTCTGAAGGAGTTCATGGTCCGCAACACCTACATCTACCCGCCGAAGCCGTCGATGCGGATCATCTCCGACATCTTCGCGTACACCAGCGCGAAGATGCCGAAGTTCAACTCGATCTCCATCTCCGGCTACCACATCCAGGAAGCCGGAGCCACCGCCGACCTGGAGTTGGCGTACACCCTCGCGGACGGTGTCGAATACATCCGCGCCGGCCTCGATGCGGGCATGGAGATCGACAAGTTCGCGCCGCGGCTGTCGTTCTTCTGGGCGATCGGCATGAACTTCTTCATGGAGGTCGCGAAGCTCCGCGCCGGCCGCCTGCTGTGGAGTGAACTGGTCGCGAAGTTCGAACCGAAGTCCGCGAAATCGTTGTCGCTGCGCACCCACTCGCAGACGTCCGGCTGGTCGCTGACCGCGCAGGACGTGTACAACAACGTGGCCCGCACGTGTGTCGAGGCGATGGCGGCGACGCAGGGGCACACCCAGTCGCTGCACACCAACGCACTCGACGAGGCCCTCGCCCTGCCGACGGACTTCTCCGCCCGCATCGCCCGCAACACCCAGTTGCTGCTGCAGCAGGAGTCGGGGACCGTCCGTCCCATCGACCCCTGGGGCGGTTCGCATTACGTCGAGTGGCTCACCCACCAGCTGGCGAACCGGGCGCGCGCGCACATCGCCGAGGTCGAAGAAGCCGGCGGCATGGCGCAGGCGATCAGCGAGGGCATCCCGAAGCTGCGCATCGAGGAGGCCGCGGCCCGCACTCAGGCCCGTATCGACTCCGGCCGGCAGCCGCTGATCGGCGTCAACAAGTACGTGCCGGACGAGGCCGACGAGATCGAGGTCCTCAAGGTCGAGAACTCGCGGGTCCGCAAGGAACAGCTCGAGAAGCTGGACCGGCTGCGCGCCGACCGGGATTCGGGAGCCGTCGAGGCGGCGCTCGCGGAACTGAGCCGCGCCGCCGCCGCCACCGAGGGTGGTATGGAGAACAATCTGCTGGCGCTGGCGATCGATGCGGCCCGGGCGAAGGCCACGGTCGGGGAGATCTCCGAGGCGCTGGAGAAGGTATACGGGCGTCACCAGGCCGAGATCCGCACCATCAGCGGGGTGTACCGGGACGAGGCCGGGAAGGTCGACAACATCAACAAGGCAACCGAACTCGTCGAGAAGTTCGCGGAGGAGGAGGGCCGGCGTCCCCGTGTCCTCATCGCGAAGATGGGGCAGGACGGTCACGACCGCGGCCAGAAGGTGATCGCCACGGCCTTCGCGGACATCGGATTCGACGTGGACGTCGGACCGCTGTTCCAGACCCCGGAAGAGGTCGCCAACCAGGCGGCCGACAACGACGTCCACGTGGTCGGTGTGTCGTCGCTGGCCGCAGGTCACCTCACGCTGGTGCCTGCGCTCCGGGAAGCACTCGCGGCGGTGGGACGCCCCGACATCATGATCGTGGTCGGTGGCGTCATCCCGCCCGGCGATTTTGCCGAACTGTACGAGGCCGGTGCCGCGGCGATCTTCCCGCCCGGGACGGTCATCGCGGACGCCGCCAGCGGTCTGCTCGAGAAGCTGGCCGCGCAGCTCGGCCACGACCTGACGGGCACCCCGGAATAGCATGGGGCGGCCTCCAGTCGACATCGATGCCCTCGCCCAGGCCGTGCGCGCCAATCAGCGCGCCGGCCTGGCGAAGGCCATCACCCTGGTCGAATCCACCCGCACCGATCACCGGGAGGCGGCGCAGCGGCTGCTGCTCGAGCTGCTGCCGGAGTCGGGGAAGGCGCACCGGGTCGGGATCACCGGGGTGCCCGGCGTCGGGAAGTCCACGTTCATCGATGCGCTCGGGATGCACCTGATCGGGCAGGGGCACCGGGTGGCGGTCCTGGCCGTCGACCCGTCGTCGACGCGCACCGGCGGGTCGATCCTGGGCGACAAGACGCGGATGGCGCGGCTGACCGTCGAGAAGGACGCCTACATCCGGCCGTCCCCGACGTCGGGGACCCTCGGCGGGGTCGCGAAGGCGACCCGCGAGACGATCGTGCTGCTCGAGGCGGCCGGTTTCGACGTGATCCTCGTCGAGACGGTCGGTGTCGGGCAGTCCGAGGTGACGGTCGCGAACATGGTGGACTGCTTCTGCTTCCTCACCCTGGCCCGCACCGGCGACCAGTTGCAGGGCATCAAGAAGGGTGTCCTCGAACTCGCCGACCTCGTCGCCGTGAACAAGGCGGACGGCAAGCACGAGCGGGAGGCGAAGGGCGCCGCCCGGGAGCTCGCCGGGGCGCTGCGCCTGATCTATCCGCACGACGCCGTCTGGACGCCTCCGGTGATCACGATGAGCGGTCTCGAGGGTGTCGGTCTCGAGGACTTCTGGAACACCGTCTGCAAGCACCGTGAGGTGCTGACCGCGGCCGGTCAGTTCGAGGAGAACCGGCGCCGCCAGCAGGTGGACTGGACGTGGACGATGGTCAACGACCAGCTGCTGCGCCGCCTCGCGTCGAACACGAGGGTCAAGGCGATCCGCGGCGACGTCGAACAGCGGGTGCGGGACGGGTCCCTGACGGCGGCGCTGGCCGCCGCCGAGATCCTCGACGCGTTCGACGGTACGGACTCCTCAGCCGACTGATTTCGCGAAGCGCCCGACCCGGTCGACGAGATCGTCGAAGAATGCGGCCGGGTCGGTGCTCACCGCGATGTCGACGTTGGGTTCCCGGTTCCAGTGGCCCACCCAGTCGGCGACCGTGGTGCCGCGGGTGAGGCGGCCGTGCAGTTCGACGTCGACGGTCGCGGGCCGGGTCCGGGTGATCGCCGGGTTCAGTGCCACGGCCGCCGCGAACGGGTCGTGCATGTGCGCGAGGAATCCCTGGTCGTGGGTGCGGTGGAAGTCCATGTAGAACCGGATGGCGTCGGACAGGTGCCGGATCACGGCGTTGCTCGCGGTCGAACGCACCTGCGGGCCGTCGTCGGGGGAGATGATCTCGGCGGGGGTGCTGCCGGCCGCCTCCGCGAGCCGCCGCACGTGGTCCGGTGTCATCTCGATCGTCTCGGTGACGTCCAGCCCGCACAGGATGGGACGCCTGCCCTCGGGGAGACCAGAGAAGGCGTCGAACACTTCCTTGGCCGCCTCGGGGTCCACCGACACGTTCCATTCGCTGGTGGGGGTGGTGTTGCCGGGGTGGTTGAACGCCCCGCCCATCACGACGAGGCGCCGCAGCAGCCGGGGCAGTTCCGGTTCCTCGCGGATCGCGAGGGCCAGGTTCGTCAGCGGCCCGGTCACCAGCCCGGTCAGCTCCCCGGGAGCGTCCCGGACCAGGTCCACCCACAGGGTTGTCGCGTCCCGCTCGGACAGCGACCGCCCGGACGCGGGCAGGACGGCGTACCCGATGCCCTGCGGTCCGTGCGTGTCCTCGGTGGTGCGCAGCGGACAGGTCAGCGGCACCCGGGCGCCGAGCGCCACCTCGACGTCCGGTGCCCCGCACAGTTCGAGCCAGTTCAGGTTGTTCACCGCGACCTGCTCGACGGGCACGTTGCCCGCGGTGCTGGCGATGCCCGCGATCTCGGCCTCCGGGCTGGCCAGCAGATACAGCAGGGCGAGGGAGTCGTCGATGCCGGTGTCGACGTCGACGATCAGCCGCTGCCCGCTCACGTCGTCACCACCGTCGGCCGGTGGTGCACGGGGAACGCGACCGACCGGGCGATGAAGCACTTCGCGTGCGCCCGGGCGTGCAGCGACTCGGCGCGTGCGGTCATCGCCGCCTCCGCGACGGTCACCGTGGGATGCAGCACCACCTCGGTGAATTCGCCTGACCCGTCCGGGTGTTCGACCACCGTGCCCGTCGGGTCGTCCCGGTAGTCGACGACGACCAAACCGGCCGCGGCGGCCAGACCCAGATACCAGAGCATGTGGCACTGCGACAGCGACGCGACGAGCAGTTCCTCCGGATTCCAGCGGGCGGTGTCGCCGCGGAACGACGGGTCCGCGCTGCCCGGCAGATCCGGTTTCCCGGCCGCCGCGATCACGTGGTCCCGGTCGTAGGTGTCCGGGCCCGACGTCCCCGCGCCGCGGTTGCCGGTCCAGGTGACCGTCAGCGTGTAGTCGTGTGTGCTCACCCGGCCATTCTTCACGGCCGCGCGATGAGTTTCGCGGGCGGGCACGGTCTGTTCACGTAGAGCATCACACGGCGACCGGAGGAGACGGACATGGCACGGGATACGGCACCGGACTGGGTCGCGGGGGAGCGGCGCGACCTGGCGTCGATGCTGGCGGGACTGACGCCGGAGCAATGGGATGCGCCGTCGCTGTGCGCGGGGTGGCGCACCCGGGAGGTGATCGCGCACATCACCATGCCGTACCGCCTGTCGACGCCGCGAATCCTGCTGAAGATGGTGAAGGCGCGCGGCAAATTCAACCGCATGTCGGACGCGCAGGCCCGCGAGGACGCTCGGACCCTGACCGCCGACGCGCTGCTGCGCACACTCGAGGAGAACGTCACGCACCCGTGGAAGCCGCCGGGCGGCGGCTTCGAGGGGGCACTGTCGCACGACGTGATCCACGGTCTCGACGTGTCGGTCGCGCTCGGCCTGGGCAGGCGGGTCCCGGACGACCGCCTCGACCGGGTCCTCGGCGGCGTCGGCCCGAAGCACGTGAAGTACTTCGGCGTCGACCTGACGGGCGTGCAGTTGACCGCGGACGATCGGGCCTGGACCTTCGGTGCGGGTGCGCCGCTGCGCGGTTCCGCCCAGGACCTGCTCCTCGTGCTGTGCGGTCGCCGATTGCCGCCGGGGCAGCTGAGCGGCGAACCGAGCGCACGGTTCACGGCGACGGGGTGAGCCCGGGCCAGGCGGGGGCGTCGCCGCCCCAGGGCCGGGCCGGGAAAGGGTAGTCGTCGAATTCGGCCAGGGCGGGCCGCGCCGTGACCAGGTCGCCGTGCGCGGTGAGGCAGCGGGGGAGTCACGGCCCCACGGCAGCGAGCAGCCGGCGGCACCGGTCGTGCAACGCGGCCCGCAGCGGGGCGGCGCGGGCGGCCAGCGCCGCCTGCTCCCGGACGTATTCGGCGCGGCCGTGCGGGGTCTCGATCGGGATCGGGGTGTAGCCGTACCCGCTGAGGTCGTACGGGCTGGCCCGCATGTCGAGTTCCCGTGCGGCGAGGGCCAGTTCGAAGCAGTCGACGGTCAGGTCCGAGTCGATCATCGGCGCCAGCTTGTAGCAGTACTTGTACAGATCCATGGACGCGTGCAAGCACCCCGGCTGCTCCCGCTCCAGCTGATCGGCCCGGGTCAGCGGCACACTGTTCCGCGGTTCGGCGGCCGGGGTGAAGAAGCGGTACGCGTCGTAGTGGGTGCAGCGCAGTTGCAGTGACTCCACCACGGAATCGGTGCCGCCCGCCCCGAGCCGCAGCGGCACACTGTCGTGCCGCACCTCCTCGGACCGGTAGACCATCGCCCACTCGTGCAGACCGAAGCAGGACAGGTGCGTGGGCCGCGCGGTGGTCGCCTCCATCAGTCGTGCGGTGAAGGCGACCGTGTCCGAGCGGCGCCGCAGGAACTCCGGGTCGACGGTGACCCCGGCGTCGGTGCGGTGATATCCGCGGAATTCGGCGTACTCGTCCCCGCCGGTGAGGACGGTGCCCCATCCGGCGTGCCAGCGGAGCAGTTGGTTCGGCCGGTAGCTGTAATACGTGAACAGGAAGTCGTTCACCGGGTGGCTCTCCCCGCGGTCGCGCCGCTCCACGTGCGGCCCGATCAGCGCGGACACCCTCGCCCGGTGCCGGTCGCGGCGAGGGATCCATTCCGACGCGTCCAGAACGTTCATCCGATCAGCTCGTTCGCTGTCCCGGATTGACGCCGTTGTTCCGGTGGGTGCCGTCGCGGACGGTGCCCACGTATTCCTCGACGAGGTCCTCGAGGGCGACGATGCCGACGATCTGCCCCGACGAGTCCGCCGCCGCACCCAGGTGGGAGCTGGCACGGCGCAGACTGGCCAGTGCCTCCGCGAGCGGGGTGGTGGTCGACATCCGCGGCAGCGGGCGGATGTCCGACCGCGGAATCAGGGTGTCGGGTCCGGCCTCCTCGTCGAGGATGTCGTCGAGCACGTCCTTCAGGTGCAGATACCCGACCAGCGACCCGTCCTCGGCGCGCACCGGGTACCGGGAGTACCCGGTCTCGACGACGGCCTGCTCGATGGCGCCGAGCCGGGTGCCGCCCTCCGTCAGGGGGATGGTCCGTGCCTCGCTCAGCGGGATCATCACCTCGGTGACTGTTCGGTCCGTGGTCTCCAGCGCCTGGGTGAGCCGGCGGTGTTCCTCCGCGTCGATCAGTCCTTCGGACCGGGATTCGCCGATCATCTCGGACAGTTCGACCGCCGATACGGTGACGTCGAGTTCGTCCTTCGGCTCCACCCGCAGCATCCGCAGCGTCAGGTTGGCGCACAGGTTGTAGAACGAGATCAGTGGCCGGGCCAGCTTGATGAACATCAGGTGCACCGGGACCAGCAGCATCGCCGTCCGCTCCGGGCCCGCCAATGCGATGTTCTTCGGCACCATCTCACCGAGCAGGATGTGCAGCACCACGACGAGCGCCAGCGCGATCGTGAACGCGATCGGGTGCAGCAGTCCGGCGGGCAGCCCGACCGCGTCCAGCGGGACCTCGAGGAGATGTGCGATCGCCGGTTCGGCAACCTTGCCGAGCAGGATCGAGCAGATGGTGATGCCGAGCTGCGCGGCAGCCAGCATCAGCGACAGGTTCTCGCCCGCGAGGATCACGGTGCGGGCGCGTTTCTTGCCCTGCGACTCGAGGGCCTCGAGCCGGTCGCGGCGGGCCGAGATCAGCGCGAACTCGGCGCCGACGAAAAACGCGTTGCCCGCGAGCAGCACGAACGTGAGCAGCACACCGAACAGGTCACTCATCGTCGTCCTCCTCGCTGCGGGTCTCGGTGGTCTCGTCGGGTTTCGGGGTGAGCAGCACCCGGTCGATGCGCCTGCCGTCCATGTGGGTCACGGTGGCGACCCACCGGCCGCCGGGGTCGTGCGCCCCCTCGTACAGCGGGAGTTGCACCTCGTCGCCCTCGTCGGGGATCCGTCCGAGTTCGGTGAGCACGAGACCGCCGAGGGTTTCGTATTCCCCCTCGGGTGCGGTGTAGCCGGTGGTCTCGGAGATCTCGTCGACGCGCAGCAGCCCGGAGCAGGACCAGCTGTCGCCGATTCGCTGGACGTCGATCTCCGGTTCGTCGTGCTCGTCGCGGACGTCGCCGACGATTTCCTCGATCAGGTCCTCCATCGTGACCATTCCGGCGGTGCCGCCGTATTCGTCGACGACGAACGCGACCTGCATGCCGTCGGACCGGATCCGTTCCATCAGGGTGTCGCCGTCCAGGCTGGACGGCACCACCGGCACCTTCTGGGCCAGCGTGTTGAGGCGGGTGGTGCGGCGGCGTTGCGCGGTCACCGCGAACGCGTGCTTGATGTGGACGATGCCGACGGCGTCGTCCAGGTCGCCGTCGACGACCGGAAAGCGGGAGAAGCCGGTGCGGGCGGCGGTGTCGATCAGGTCGGCCACCGTGTCCGTGGTGGACAGGGTTTCGATCTTCACTCGCGGGGTCATCAGTTCCTCCGCGGTGCGTTCGCCGAACCGCAGCGAGCGGTTGACCAGCAGTGCGGTGCCCTTGTCGATGGCGCCGCGCTGCGCGGACGTCCGCACGAGCGAACCGAGTTCCTGCGGGGACCGCGCGGACCGCAACTCCTCGGCCGGTTCGATGCCGAGGCGTCGCACCAGCCAGTTCGCGCTTCCGTTGAGACCGTTGATGGCCCATTTGAAGATCAGCGAGAACGCGGCCTGCATCCCGGCCGTCGCCCGCGCCGTGGGCAGGGGGTGCGCGATGGCGAGGTTCTTCGGCACGAGCTCGCCGAACACCATCGAGAACGACGTCGCGAGAATCAGGGCGATCACCAAAGATGTTGCTGCGGCGGCCGATTCACTGAACCCGATCGCGGACAGTACCGGGGTGATGAAGCGGGCGAGGACCGGTTCGGACAGGTAGCCGGTGATCAGCGTGGTGATCGTGATGCCGAGCTGCGCCCCCGACAACTGGAACGACAGGGTGCGGTGGGCGTGCTGCACCTGCCGGGCCCGCCGGTCACCGGTGCGGGCGTGCGCGTCGACGGTGCTGCGTTCGAGGGCGGTGAGGGAAAACTCGGCCGCCACGAACAACGCGGTACCCGCGGTCAGGGCGAGAAAGCCGAGCAGAGCGAGAATGCTGAGCGCGATGTCCATGGGTCATCGCCGCCGAGCGGAGGAACGGGGGTCGCCGGGTTTGTCACCCGGCTCGATAGAGGAGCCCTCCGAACCGGCGGAATCGGAGTCCGATTCCACGGAGCAGGAGGGGACGACACTCCCGGAGACGGCGGGGGGAGCGCTTGCTGCGTATGTGGGTGCCGCGGGCACCGGAGTCCTCTCGTTCGGCCTCGACGGCCCGGACTGGTCCGGCGCCGAGAACTGGTGTGGTTGAGCGACCCATGATACCGGGGGATGTCCGGTTCCGTGGAACAGGACACCCACCAGCACTTCAGGATGCAGTCGTCACCAGCCGGAAGGCAGCGGGCGGCCCTCGGCGAACCCGGCGGCGGACTGCACACCGAGAACGGCCCGCTCGTGCAGTTCCGCCAGCGTCCGCGCGCCCGCGTACGTGCAGGTGCTGCGCACCCCGGAACAGATGTGGTCGATGAGGTCCTCGACGCCGGGACGTTCCGGGTCCAGGCGCATCCGGGAACTCGAAATACCCTCCTCGAACAGCCCTTTCCGGGCCCGGTCGAACGCGGTGTCGGTGGCGGTCCGCGCCGCGACCGCACGCTTGGAGGCCATCCCGAAGCTCTCCTTGTACGCGTTGCCGGACTGGTCCACGCGCAGGTCGCCGGGCGACTCGTAGGTGCCGGCAAACCACGACCCGATCATCACGTTCGACGCGCCCGCGGCCAGGGCGAGCGCCACGTCGCGGGGGTGACGGACGCCTCCGTCCGCCCACACGTGCGCACCCATCGCGCGGGCCTGCGCGGCGCATTCCTCGACGGCGGAGAACTGCGGCCTGCCCACCCCGGTCATCATGCGGGTGGTGCACATCGCGCCCGGCCCGACCCCGACCTTCACGATGTCGGCGCCTGCGTCGATCAGGTCCCGGGTGCCGGCGGCGGACACGACGTTGCCTGCGACCAGCGGCACCCCGAGATCGGCCTTCTTCAGTGCGCCGAGGACGTCGATCATCTTCTGCTGGTGACCGTGGGCGGTGTCGACGACCAGCAGGTCGGCCCCGGCGTCGACGAGGGCGCGCGCCTTCGCGGCGACGTCGCCGTTGACGCCGACGGCCGCGGCCACCCGCAGCTTCCCGTTGCCGTCGACGGCGGGCTGGTAGATGCCGTCCCGGATGGCGCCGGTGCGGGTGAGGACGCCGGCGAGGGTGCCGTCCGGGTGCACGATCACCGCGAGGGCGTCGTGCGTGCCGTCGAGGAGTTCGAACACCTCGCGCGGCGACGCGGAGACGGGGGCGGTGACGAAGTCGGTGAGCGCCACCGCGCGCAGTCGCGCGAACCGGTCGACGTCCGCGCAGGAGGCTTCGGTGACGACACCGACGGGGCGGCCGTCCTCGACGACGACGACGGCGCCGTGCGCTCGCTTCGGCAGCAGCGCCAGCGCGTCGGACACGGCCGCGTCGGGGCCGAGGGTGACCGGGGTGTCGGCGACCAGGTGCCTGCTCTTGACGAAGGACACGGTCTCCGCGACGGCGCGGGCGGGAAGGTCCTGCGGGAGGACCACCAGACCGCCACGGCGGGCGACGGTTTCGGCCATGCGGCGCCCGGACACCGCCGTCATGTTGGCGACGACGATCGGGATGGTGGTGCCCGAACCGTCCGCGGTTGCCAGGTCGACGTCGAATCGCGACGTGACCTCGGTGCGGTTCGGCACCAGGAACACGTCGTCGTACGTCAGGTCATAGGGAGGGCGATGCCCGTCGAGGAACTGCACATTTCAGGACGATACCGGGGAAATTGCGGTGGTGTCGGATGTCCGCTGGGCCTGCGACCTGGACAGTCCGATCGTGGCCACCAGCATCACGGCGACCGAGCAGCCGACCACCACGAGTCCGGGGCCTTCGACCCGCAGGCGTTCGTCGAGGACGGTCATGCCGAGGAACACGGCGGCGAGCGGTTCGGCGATGGTCAGCGCGGGCAGCGACGCGGACAGCGGCCCCACCTGGAAGCCGCGTTGCTGCAGGTACACCCCGGCCAGCCCGGCGGCGACCAGCGCCCACGCCTGCCAGCTGCTCAGCACCGCCCACAACCCGCGGGGGACGAGTTCGACAACGTACTTGGTGAACGCGACGGCCACCCCGTACAGGATGCCGCCCGCCCCGCCGAGCAGCAGGGCCCGCCACCCGGGGTCGATCTTCGTCATTCCCGCCGCGGCCGCGACCGCCACCACGGCGAGCAGGATGCCGAGGGGCACCACCCATTCCCGGAACGGGGCGTCGATGTTGCCCTCGGTCGGGTCGCCGATCACCAGGAAGATCGCGAGCGCGACGGCCAGCGCGACGGCGAGCGCCCAGGTGGTGCGGCTGAGCCGGTACCCGGAGAATTTCGCCGACAGCGGCAACGCGAACAGCAGCGCGGTGACGAGCAGCGGCTGCACCACGAGAACCGACCCCAGCGCCAGCGCCACCGCCTGCATCACGTAGCCGCCGCCGTCGCCGAAGATGCCGGCCCACCAGCGGGGACTGCGCAGCAGGGTGGACAGGAACGCGGCGTCCTCGGGGACCTCGGACGCCGCACTCTGCTGCGCGACCGACGCGCACGCGAACAACAGCGCCGCGATCAGCGCGCACACGACCGACGCGAACGGCAGGGACATGCCTCTCAGTGTGCCCCGCGGTTGCGGTGTCCGTGGGGAGTTGACGCAGGTCCGGGTTTCCGGCCGCGGCGTGCACCTGACCGGGCCGCCCCGCTGTCGCCGGGCCTGCCGCGGCGGGCGGCGCGACCCGCGGGGTCGTGCGCCTGCCTGCCCTTCCTCGGGGTGTCCTGCGCGGGCGCCCGGGTGTCCGGTGCGGCGACCGCCTTGCCGGTGGGGCGGCGGGCCCCGGTGAGCTCTGCCAGCACCCGGTCACCCGGCCGCACCGGGGTGCCGGTGATGTCGAGACCGGCCTTGCGGGTCAGCTTCTCGACCGCGTCCCGCTCGTCCTCGGTGACGAGGGTGACCACGACGCCGGACTCGCCCGCGCGGGCGGTGCGTCCCGCCCGGTGCAGGTAGTCCTTGGCCTCGGTGGGCGGATCGACGTGCACGACGAGCGTGATGCCGTCCACGTGGATGCCGCGGGCCGCCACGTCGGTGGCCACCAGGACCGGGGTGGTGCCGTCGGCGAACGAGGCCAGGGTGCGGGTGCGGTTGTTCTGGGCCTTTCCGCCGTGCAGGGCGCCGGCCGCGACGCCGGCGGCGTGCAGTTCCTGCGCCACCCGGTCCACGCCGTATTTGGTGCGCACGAACATCAACGTCCGGCCCGGTCGTGAACCGATATGTGCCACAACGGAATACTTGTCCTGCCGGTCGACGTACAGCAGGTGGTGCCGCATCGTCGGCACCGCCGCCGCGGCCGGCGCAGTCGAATGCGTCACCGGGTCGTGCAGGTACCGGCGGACGAGGGTGTCGACCTCCCCGTCCAGGGTCGCCGAGAACAGCAGCCGCTGCCCCCCGGCAGGGGTCTTGTCGAGGATCGCCGTGACCTGCGGCAGGAACCCCAGGTCGGCCATGTGGTCGGCCTCGTCGAGTGCCAGCACCGTCACGTCGTCCAGGGACACCGAGCCCTGCGCCAGGTGGTCGGCGAGGCGACCCGGCGTCGCGATCAGCAGGTCGACACCCCGCGACAGCGTCTCGACCTGCCGTTTGATCGGAACCCCGCCGACGACGTTCGCCACCCGCAACCCCACCGACAGGGCCGGCTCGTCCAGTGCGCGTTCGATCTGCAGCGCCAGTTCGCGGGTGGGCACCAGCACGACGCCGCGCGGGTACCCACGCCTGCCGGCGGCGCCCTTGAGGCGCACGAGCATCGGCAACCCGAACGCGAGGGTCTTCCCGGACCCGGTCGGCGCCCGGCCCAGCACGTCCCGGCCCTCGAGGACGTCGGGAATGGTGGCCGCCTGGATCGGGAACGGTGCGGCGATGCCGCCGCGGGCGAGGGCGTGGGTCATCACCGCGGGGAGACCGAGCGCGAGGAACGTCTCACCCACCGGTGCGGGCGAGGCGAACTCGTCTTCGGGCATATCCAGAAGGCTACCGCCTCCGCGGCGGGGCACCCGACCGCTCGGCCGTGGTCTGCCCACGGCGCGGCCCGGCCGTTACGTACCTGCGGTACGCCACGGCCGGGGACGGTCGATCGGGGAGGGTCAGGCCTGCACTTCGCTGCGGTCACCGCTCCAGAGGGTGTGGAACTTGCCCTCGGCGTCGACCCGCTCGTAGGTGTGGGCGCCGAAGAAGTCCCGCTGCCCCTGCGTCAGGGCGGCGGGCAGCCGCTCGGCGCGCAGGGCGTCGTAGTAGGACAGCGACGACGCGAACGCCGGCACCGGGATCCCCAGCAGGGTGGCGGTGGACACCACGCGGCGCCAGCTGTCGATGGCCGTCTCGATGGCGTCCCGGAAGTACGGGGCCAGGATCAGGCTCGGCAGTTTCGGGTTCTCGTCGTACGCGTCCTTGATGCGGTTGAGGAACCGGGCGCGGATGATGCAGCCGCCACGCCAGATCGTCGCCAGGTCGGCGGGGTGCAGGTCCCAGTCGTATTCGGCGCTGCCCGCCGCGATCTGGTCGAATCCCTGCGCGTAGGCCACGACCTTCGACGCGTACAGGGCCTGCCGGATGTCCTCGGTGAACTGTGCGGCGTCGGCGGGCTTGTCGGCCAGCCGGCCGGAGGCGAGACCGACCGCGGCCTTGCGCTGGTCGCGGGCACCGGACAGGGCGCGGGCGAACACGGCCTCGGCGATGCCGGTGACGGGGACACCGAGGTCGAGGGCGGACTTGACGGTCCAGCGGCCGGTGCCCTTCTGCTCGGCGGCGTCGACGATCACGTCGACGAGGGCCTTACCGGTCTTCGCGTCCTTCTGCCGCAGCACCTCCGCGGTGATCTCGACGAGGTAGCTCTCGAGGTCGCCCGCGTTCCATTCGGTGAACACGTCGGCGACCTGGTCGGCGTCGTAGCCGAGGGCGTCACGGAACAGGTTGTACGCCTCGCCGATCAGCTGCATGTCGGCGTACTCGATGCCGTTGTGGACCATCTTCACGAAGTGCCCGGACCCGTCGGGGCCGATGTGCGTGCAGCAGGGGGTGCCGTCGACCTGGGCGGCGATCGACTCGAGCAGCGGGCCCAGCGCCTGGTAGGACTCCTTCGGTCCGCCCGGCATGATCGACGGGCCGTTCAGTGCGCCCTCCTCGCCGCCGGAGATGCCGGCGCCGACGAAGTGCAGGCCACGGTCCCGGAGGGAGGCCTCGCGGCGGATCGTGTCCGTGTACAGGGCGTTGCCGCCGTCGATGATGATGTCACCGGGCTCCATCGCCGAGGCGAGTTCCTCGATGACGGCGTCGGTGGGGTCGCCGGCCTTGACCATGATCAGCACGCGGCGCGGCTTCTGCAGCGCAGCCACGAACTCCTCGATGGTTTCCGTGCGGACGAAGTCGCCCTCGCCGCCGTGCTCCTGGATGAGGGCGTCGGTCTTGGCGATGCTGCGGTTGTGCAGCGCGACCGTGTGACCGTGCCGGGCGAAGTTGCGGGCGATGTTCGAGCCCATGACGGCCAGTCCCGTGACGCCGATCTGCGCGCGGGCACCCTCAGTGTTGTCGATAGTCATGGATACAGCATTCCCTCTCGCTCGGCGGTAGTGAAATCGGCGGCTACGAAAAGCTCGACCGGCTAAGCCAAACACACGAAGGCCGGCCGTCGCATGTGCGACGGCCGGCCTTCGTGTCACGGCACTGTTCGATCAGCTGCGGCGCTCACGGCGCGGGCCGTCGAAGCCGTCGTACGAGCGACGGTCGGTGCGGCTGCGGAACCCGCCGCCGGTCGGCGCGGGACGCCGCTCCGACGTGGCCGCGGGGCGCCGATCGTCCCGACGGTCGTCCCGCCGGTCGTCGCGGCGGAACCCGCCTGCGGCGCCGCGGTTGTCGCCGAAGTCGCGGCGCGGAGCGCTGCGGTCGAAGCTGCGCTCGCCGGATCCACGGTGGCTGTCGCCGCGGTCCCCGTAGTCGCGCCGGGGTGCGCTGTCCCCGAAGTCGCGGCGCGGAGCCCGATCGGAGAACGACCGGTTGTCGCGGTCGCCGCGGTACCCACCGCGGGTGTCGCCGTCACGCTGGGGGCGGTCGCCGCGGTAGCCGCCGGACCGGTTGTCGGACTGCTCGCGGCGCGGGCCGCGGTTTTCGTAACCCCGGCCCTCGTTGCCACGCCCTTCGTAACCACCACGGCCCTCGAAGCTGCGACCACCCGACGGCCGGTCGCCGTAGCTGCGCTCACCGCGGTCACCGGCGTCGCGGCGCGGGCCGCCCCGGTCGGAGGAGCCGCGACCGTCGAAGCCGCGGTTGCCGCGGTACCCGCCGCCGTCGCGTCCGGCGTATCCGCCTTCGCGGCGGGGTCCGCGGTCACCGAACTTGCGGTCGCCGCCGCGCTCGCCGCGGGAGTAGGTGTCGCGCACCGGTTCTCCGCTGGGCGCCTTGGCGCCGGTGATGCTGGCCAGCTTCTCCGAGCCGGGGGTGACGGGCACGGCGGTGGCGTCGACGCCCGCCATGCCGGTCAGGCGGCGGAACGTGCGCTTCTGGTTGGGGAGCACGATCGCGACGACGGTGCCCTTCTCGCCTGCGCGGGCGGTCCGGCCCGCGCGGTGCAGGTAGTCCTTGTGGTCGGCGGGCGGATCGACGTGCACGACCAGGTCGATGCCGTCGACGTGGATGCCGCGGGCGGCGACGTCGGTGGCGACGAGCACCGGGGTGCGGCCGTTCTTGAAGCGTTCGAGGACCCGGGTGCGCTGGTTCTGCGCCTTGCCGCCGTGCAGGGCCTCGGCGGCGATGCCCACCGCGCGGAGGCGGTCGGTGATGCCCTCGCAGCCGAGTTTGGTGCGGGCGAACATGATCGTGCGACCTTCGCGGGCACCGATTTCGGCGAGCACGTTGTCCTTCTGGCCGCGGTCGACGAGCAGCACGTAGTGCTCCATCGTGTCGACGCTGGCGCGACCGTCCTCGGTGGAGTGCTGCACGTGGTCGGGCAGGAACTGGCGGACCAGCGACTGCACCTCACGGTCGAGGGTGGCGGAGAACAGGAGACGCTGGCCGTCGGCCGGGGTCTCGCCGAGGATGGACCGGACCTCGGGCAGGAAGCCCATGTCGGCCATCTGGTCGGCCTCGTCGAGGGCGGTGATCTCGACGGAGTCGAGGATGCAGGTGCCCTGACGGAGGTGGTCGCCGAGGCGGCCGGGGGTGGCGACGAGGATGTCGACGCCGCGGCGCAGCTGGTCGACCTGCTTGGTGAACGGGGTACCGCCGACGGCGGGGCGGACGGTCAGTCCCATCGCACCGGCGTACGAGTTGAGGGAGTCGACGACCTGGAATGCGAGTTCCCGGGTGGGGACCAGCACCAGTGCGCGGGGCCGCTTGGGGGCGGGCCGGTCCTCGTGGCGGGCGAGGCGGGCGAGCATCGGCAGGCCGAACGCGAGGGTCTTGCCCGATCCGGTCTGTGCGCGGCCGAGGACGTTGGTGCCGGCCAGCGCGTCCGGGACGGACAGCGCCTGGATCGGCGACGGGACGGTGATGGAGTTGCGGGCGAGGGCCTGCACCAGGGGTGCGGGCAGGCCGATCTCGGCGAACGTCACGGTGGCCGTGTCGGCCTCGGTGGCGTTCTGGTCAGGGGTGTCGGTCTCGGCCTGCTCGAGTGGGGCAGACGTCGTCTGGACAGCGTTGGTCACGCGGGTACCTCTCCGGGCATAGGGCGCGTCGCGGAGCGGGGGCTGTCATGCAGCACGCACAAAGGGACGAGCCAGGGCACATGTCACCTGGTCAATCCATTCGCGGAAGTGCGGGGAATTGGGCTGTGTGCCGTTTCAGTGTTGATGGGCCGCAGTGGCGACCGCCGACCAGTGTACGCGACGGGGCACCCGGTTATCGAACCCGGCGGAGTGTGAGGTGGGCGACTATACGGCGCTGAACAACCGGCTCAGTTCGGTGAGCCAGGGGACGGCGACGGCGATGGTCGGCACCACGAGGATGGCCAGGGACGCCGCGTAGGCGGCGAGCGCGACCCGGGTGCCCTGTTCGGTGGACGCCAGGCGCTGCACCCGCAGCAGGGTGCTGGGACCGCCGGCGGCCATGGCGCCCTTCGGGGCGATCGACCCCGAGCAGGCGACGAGTGCGCGGGCCAGGGCGGTCGGCCCGGTGGCGCGGACGGCGGAGTCGTCGGCGAGCATCTCCACCAGCAGTTGCACCGATCCCAGCGCGGACTTGCTGCGCACCACGGTGGGGAAGGCGGCGTTGACGGCGGTGAAGGCCTCGAGCACGAGGTCGTGCCGGGCCCGCAGGTGGGACCGCTCGTGGGTGAGGATCGCGGTGATCTCGGCGTCGTCGAGGTTGGTGAACGTGCCCTGGCTCAGCACCACCCGCTGCCGCAGCCCGGGTAGGCAGTAGGCGATGGGCTCGGTGACGTCGAGGACCCGCAGGTCGGGGGTGCGGGCGAGGGGGGACGTCGAGTCGCAGCGGTCGAGGAGGTCGACGAGCATGCGGTGCCGGGCGCGCCGGCGCCGGGTTCGGACACCGACCTGCACGATCGCGAAGATCAGTTTGGCCCCGACGAGGAGGGTGAGCGCGAACACCACCACGTACAGCAGCCACAGGGGCAGGCCGAGGGCGTCGATCTCGGCGACCGGTGCGGTGGTGGGGCGGCCGTCCGGTCCGGGGACGAGGAGCTGGCTGGCGATCGCGAGTCCCGAACTGAACGCGGACAGTACCGCGGCGAGGGCGATCGCCTGCCACAGCACGAGTGCTGCGCGGGGGGCGTGATGCGGCCATCGGGCGCGACTCAGCAGCGCAGGGACAGGCCCTGCGAGAAGAAGTGCGAGTACTCCGAAGACCAGCGCGGTGGTGGCGTCCATGTCCTACTCATCATGCATGACGAACGTCAGCCGGCGCGAACGGTTCCCGACTGATTGTCTCCTGTGGTGCGTTCCTTGGCCTCGAGCGCGGCGAGGGCCTCGCGGAGCGCGTCGGCCTCGTCGGCGCCGACCTGGCCGACGAAGTGGACGAGTGCGGCGGCCCGGCTGCCGGACTTGTCGGCCTGCTGCAGGGCGTCCACCATGAGGCTCGCGACGAGTTCCTCACGCTGGTGCACCGGCAGGTACCGGTGGGCGCGGTCGTCGCGCTGCTGGATGACGAGGTGCTTCTTCGCCAGTCGCTGGAGCACCGTCATGACAGTGGTGTACGCGAGTTCACGGCGTGCCGCCAGTGCCTCGTGCACCTGCCGTACCGTCTGCGGTTCCGAAGTGGACCACAGGTGATCCATCACTGCGCGTTCGAGTTCGCCGAGTCCAGCCATAATCCGATTCTACGGATACGACGACGCAGATACGTACTACTGGTAGTAGTAAAACTGCGTCACGGCGTGTGGTATTGGCCATAGTCCGAACGGGTGGATTACGGTCGGGTTGGCTAGCGGCCGACCCGCCGGGCAAGCTTTCGTTCTCGACATCGCGGAGAGTGGGGACCTGGCGGATGAAGACCGACGACAGCGCGGCAACCGGACACGGTACGGCAGCGAGGGTCAGGGGTCAGACGGGGCGGGCCGCGGAACGGGTCTGGGGCGGGGTGCGGGGCGCGCCGGTCAGCATCGCGCTGCTGGTGGTGATCGGGATCCTGGCGATCGCCACGTCCAGCGTGATCAGCGGCCCGTCCCACGATCTGTCCCAGCACGTCGCGATCGGGATCCGGGCGTTCCAGAACGGCTGGGTGTGGACGCTGCTCACCGCCGGGCTGTGGGGCGACGACGTCCTGGCGTACCTGTCGACGACCGTGCTGCTCCTGGTGGTGGCCGCACCGCTGGAACGCCGGATGGGGTCGGCGCGGTTCACCCTGGCCGCGGTCGCCACCCAGGTGCTCGGCGGGTTGCTGGCGCTGTCGGTGGCCGCGGTCGCGAAGGTCGTCGACGCGAACTGGGGTTTCCGGCTGCACGTGGGGATGGCCGTCGGTCCGAGCACCTGGATCGTCGGCGTCGCGATGGTGGCCAGTTCCAACATGGGCACGCTGTGGCGGCGGCGGATCCGCGTCGGTGTCCTCGTGTTCACGATCACCCTGGCGCTGTTCAGCGGTTCGCTGCAGGACGTGGTGCGGCTGGCCGCGGCCGTGGTGGGGCTGGTGATCGGCCGCTGGATCGTGGGCCGCTCCGCGCGCGGCGAGCGGATCGCGGGTACCCAGCGGGAGGGCCGGGTGCTCGTCGCGATCGTGGTGGCGGCCAGCGCGATCGGACCGATGATCGCCGCGCTGTCCGCGGAGGCGGTCGGGCCGCTCGCCGTGCTGCGCGACCTGTTCCGCGGCGTGCCCTATACGGCGGGCGAGGTCCGCGACCTGTGCGAGGTGTCGGCGGCGGACCCCGAATGCCGGCGCGGGCTGCTCGAACTGCGCCTGTCCGGGGTCGGGCCGACCCTGCTCAGTCTGATGCCGTCCCTGTTCCTGCTCACCCTCAGCGACGGCCTCCGACGGGGCCGTCGCTTCGCGTGGGTGGCGTCGGTGATCGCCCAGGTGATCCTGCTGGTGCTGTCGCTGCTGAACTTCGCGGTCCGGTTCGTCGACTCCCTCGACGAGGACTCCCTGTTCTACGGTCTCGCCGACCCGAACCTGTACCGGACGCTGGTGCCGTTCCTGACTCCGCTCGCGATCCTGATCGTGCTGCTCGCGACCCGGCGGTTCTTCGACGTCTCCGCCCCGGCCGGGACGTACCGGCGGCTGGCCGGTGTCCTGGTGGCGCTCGTCGCCGGGCTCGCCGTCCTCTACGTCCTGGGCGGACTGTGGGCGCGGCACGGGTTCGACCCCCGGCCGGGCATGACGACGCTGCTGGCCGACTTCCCGGAACGGCTGATCCCGCCCGTGTACCTGCAGTGGCTCGACCCGCGGCTGCTGCCGGAGAGCATCCCCGCGACGCTGCTGTACGAGTGGACCGGGGTGGTGTTCTGGGTCGCCCTCTGCGCGCTGGTCGCCGCGACGTTCCTCAGCCCCGCCATCGGCTCGGACTCGAAGTCCACCGAACGCGCCCGGGCCCTCCTGAAGTCGGGGAGCGGGAGCCCGCTGTCCTGGATGACGACGTGGCGCGGCAACAACTACTGGTTCTCCGCCGACGGCACCAGCTACGTCGCGTACCGGGTCATCGCCGGTGTCGCGCTGACCACCGGCGACCCCGTCGGCCCACCGGACCGGTTGCGGGACACCGTCGAACACTTCGCCGAGTTCGCCGCCGCCAACGGCTGGATCCCGTGCTTCTACTCGGTGACCGGTGAGGTCCGCGACATCACCGACGCCCTCGGCTGGAGCGGAATCCAGGTAGCGGAGGAGACGGTGCTGGATCTGGGGCAGATCGCGTTCACCGGCAAGCGGTTCCAGGACGTCCGCACCGCCCTGAACAAGGCGAAGAAATCGGGGATCACCGCCGAATGGGTCAGCTTCCCCAGCGCCCCCCGCGCGATCACCGACCAGATCACCGCGATCTCCGAGGAATGGGTGGCCGACAAGGGCATGCCCGAAATGGGTTTCACACTCGGCGGACTCGACGAGGTCGACGACCCGGAGGTGCGCTGCCTCATCGCCGTCGACGAGGACCGCACCGTCCACGGCATCACATCCTGGCTGCCGGTGTACCAGGACGGGCGGGTGGTCGGCTGGACCCTCGATTTCATGCGGCGCCGGGCGGAAGGATTCCGGCCGGCGATGGAGTTCCTCATCGCGTCCGCGGCACTGAAGCTGGAGGAGGAGGGCGCCCAGTTCCTCAGCCTGTCCGGCGCCCCGCTCGCGAAGGTCGAGCAACCGGACGGCGACGCCGACGAGCGGGAACGGTCGGAGTCGTCGAGCCTGTCGGCGGTGATGGACAGCGTGCTCGATCTGCTCGGCCGCACCCTGGAACCGGTGTACGGGTTCCGGTCGCTGCTGGCGTTCAAGTCGAAGTTCCAGCCCCGGTACGTGGCCATGCACATGACGTTCGCCGACCCGGCCGCGCTCCCCAGCATCGGCAACGCCGTCGGCAGGGCGTACCTGCCGACGGTGTCGCTGGGGCAGAGTTACCGGCTGGTGCGGACGATGATCGGCGGACGGCGCTGACGGCCGCTATTTCGTGTCCGGCCCGCCGATCGCGCCGTACACGTGGCGGGTGCCGATCGGCACCACCAGCGGGCGGTCGGACACCGGGTCCGCGATGACCGCGGCCTCCAGACCGAACACCTCCAGAAGCAGTTCGGCGGAGATGATGTCCTTCGGCGCGCCGGACGCGACGATTGTGCCGTCCCGCATGACGATCAGCTGGTCGCTGTATCGGATCGCGAGGTTCAGATCGTGCAGCACCATCACCACGGTGCGGCCCAGTTCCTCGTGCATCCGGTCCACCAGGTCGAGGACCTCGACGGAATGCGCCAGGTCCAGGTAGGTGGTGGGTTCGTCGAGCAGCAGGATGTCGGTTCCCTGCGCGAGGGCCATCGAGATCCACGCCCGCTGACGCTGGCCGCCGGACAGCTGGTCGACGGGGCGGTCCGCGAGGTCGGACACCCCGGTCAGGGCGAGTGCCTCGGCGACCTCGCCCTCGTCGTCGGAGGACCACTGCCGCAGCCACGACTGGTGCGGGTGCCTGCCGCGGGCCACCAGGTCGGCGACGGTGAGCCCCTCGGGGGCGACCGGTGCCTGTGGGAGCATGCCGAGGGTGCGGGCGACGTCCTTGGTGCGCATCGACCCGATGGCCTTGCCGTCGAGCAGCACGGAACCGTTGCGCGGCTTCAGGAGTCGTCCCAGCGCGCGCAGCAGGGTGGACTTGCCGCAGCCGTTCGGCCCGATCACGGTGGTGATCACCCCGGTCCGCACCTCGAGGTTCAGGTGGTCGACGATGACCCGGTCGCCGTACCCGAGGCTCAGGTTGTCGGCGATCAGTCGAGAGTCAGTCTGCACGGTCATGCGGAGACCTTCCGATTGTTGCGAACCAGCAGATACAGCAGGAACGGGCCACCGAGTGCCGAGGTGACGATACCCACGGGCAGTTCGACGGGCAGGATGGTGCGGGCGACGACGTCGCTGCCGACCACGAGTACGGCGCCGGTCAGGGCCGACGCGATGAGCGGCGGACCGGCGGACCGCACCAGCCGCAGCGCCACCTGCGGTGCGGCGAGTGCGACGAACCCGACCGGGCCTGCCGCGGCGGTCGCGATGCCGGCGAGGGCGACGGACATGAGCAGCAGCCGGGCCTGCGACCACTGCAGCCGCACTCCCAGCGACACCGCGTTGTCGTCGCCGAGGCGCAAGGCACCCATCGTGAACGACGAGATCACCGCGTAGCCGCCGACGAGGACGACCGCGATCGTGACGGGCCACACCTGACTCCAGGAGGCGCCGTTGAGGGAACCGTTGAGCCACACCTGGGCACGTGACGCGTCGTTGATGTCCGCCGAGATCAGCAGCCACCCGGTGACCGCGATGAGCATGGCGTTGACACCGATGCCGATCAGGATCAGCCGGTACCCCTCCACCCCGCCGCGCCACGCGAGCAGGTAGATGACCAGGGCGGTGAGGAGTCCACCGACCAGGGCGGCGAGCGGGATCCCCAGGGTGGCGAGGATGCCGACGAAGCTGCCGCCGCCGCCGAGGACGATCAGCGCGACCGCGGCGGCGCTGGCACCGGACGTGATGCCGAGGATGTCGGGGCTGGCGAGGGCGTTGCGGGCGATCGACTGGGTGATGGCGCCGGCCAGGCCGAGGGCCATGCCGATGAACACCCCGGTCAGCGACCGCGGCAGGCGGAGGTCCATGACGATGAAGTTCTGGGCCTTCGTGCCGCCGCCGAACAGCACCCGCGTGACCTCGGGGATCGACAGCGGGTAGTCACCGCGGCCGATGTTGAGGCACAGCACCAGGAACAGGGCCGCCAGCAGAGCGGCGTTGACGGCGATGCCGAGGGGGCGCAGGACCAGGGAGATCGGTCCGAGGCGGAACGCGGGGCGTGCCGGTACCCGGGCCGTCGGCGCGGCGCCGAGGTCGGGGCGCACGTCGTCTCGAGTGCTCACAGGCTTGCCAACTTTCTGCGCCGAACCAACGCGATGAAGAACGGTGCCCCGAACACGGCGAGCACGATTCCCACCTGCAACTCACCCGGCCGGACCACGACACGTCCGATGACGTCGGCGGTCACGAGCATGACGCCGCCGAGGAGCCCGGCGTAGGGGACCAGCCACCGGTAGTCGGGGCCGGTGATGGCTCGCGCGACGTGAGGGACGACGAGGCCGATGAACGCGATCGGGCCGCATGCCGCGGTGGCCGCACCGGTGAGGAGGGTGATCGCGACGATGCCGAGCGCGCGGCTGGCCGCGATGTTGGTGCCCAGCGATCGGGCGACGTCCTCGCCGAGGCTGAGGACGTTCAGGCCGGGGGTGCTGACGAGGGCGAGGATCAGTCCGAGGAGCAGGAACGGCAGCACCTGCCACAGCACGTCGAAGCCGCGGCCGGCCACCGACCCGACCACCCAGAACCGGTAGGAGTCGAGGCTGGACTGGTCGACGATGATGATGGCGTTGGTCATCGCCTGCAGGAAGAACGCGACGGCGGCGCCGGCCAGCGCCAGGCTCAGTGGGCTTGCTGCCCCGTTGCCGATCGACGACAGCCCGAACACGATCACGCTCGCCGCGAAGGATCCCGCGAACGCGAACCACAGGTATTCGCTGGGTGCGCTGAACCCGAACAGATACATCGACAGCACGACGAGGAACGCGGCACCGGCGTTGAGGCCGAGGAGTCCGGCGTCGGCGAGCGGGTTGCGGGTGTGCCCCTGGATGAGGGCGCCCGCGACACCGAGCGCCATCCCGACGACCAGGCCCAGCGCGGTGCGGGGGCCGCGGAGTGTGCGCACGATAATGTCGGTCTGTGAGCCGTCCGGGTCGAACAAGGCGTGGAAGATCTCCGCGAACGACAGCGGCCGCGCCCCGACCGCGACGCTGGCGAGCAGGACCAGCCCGAGCAGGATCACGAGGACGCCCAGCCCGATCAGTCGGCGGCGCCGGATCGCGGCGACGCTGACGTCCTTCTCGCGGACGGCGAATCCCTCGTCGGTGGCGGTGCTTTCCCGGACGACCTCGGTGCCGGTGCGCCGGAACGCCCGCTGCAGCGACCGTTTCGGGCCGATCGCGTCGCCGGTGGGGGTGTCGCGGGTGACGAGGCCGACCCAGCCCTTGCCCGAACTCTGCCCGGTGTTGCCTTCGCGGAATCCGCGGTTCCACAGGGCGAGTCCCAGCGCGATCGCAACGGCGGCGCCGCCGAACACGACCCGGTCGGCCTCCCCGCCGCCGTTGTCGTCGCGGAGGGAGTCGACGATGTACCACCCGAGAACGAGCGGGATGGCCACTATCCCGATGTCGAGCAGTCCCGCGAGTGCCCGGAGGTACAGCGGGGCAGGACCGCGCGGCACGTCGCGCTTTCCGTAGGGCTCGTCGGTCGGCAGGTGCGGGGTGTCGCTGCCGAACTGTCTCGTCGTCGTCACTGGCGGGGGAAGCTCCTGACGTGTGTGCCTGTGCACGGGATCTGCACTGATTCAACTACTTAGGTTACGGAACCCTATCCCCGTTGCCGCATCCGGCGGGGCGTCCCGGGCGTCGCGGTTCGCGGGGGTGCCTCATGTCACACGATGTCAAGTCTTGATATTTGGTTAGGCTCACCTATGTTTGGTGTGTTCCACCCCGACCGATTGGAGTGCACGGTGACTTCGACCCTGTCCGCCCCCGCGACCGCACTGGACGTGTCCTGCACACGACTTCGCGCACTGAACGCCGAATATCCGCGCATGTACGCGGTCGCGACGATGGCGGACGAGGGTAAACGCAGGTGGTGGTCGCTCGCGGACGACCTCGACGGCGACCGGGTGTCCCGGATGTGGGCGCGCTCGCTCGAGGACGTCCCCGATCCGGACGTCGCCGCCATGCAGGTGGCCACCGCACTGATCCACGCGGTGGTCGGGCGTGTCACCGCCCTCGTCGTGCTGGAGGGCCGGGCCTGGGATCCGGGGCTCGAGAACCTGTGGATCCACATGGACAGCGACGAGGGAATCGACTGGGCGGGTGTCGCCGACGACACCATGCGCGTCCTCCCGGACGATTCCTACGCCGGCGCGCCCCGGACGGTCACCGTGCCGTGCGAGCGGGCGCTGCTGCTCTGGACCGTGCATCGCAGTCTCACGTCGCTGCACGCTGTGTTCGACGCGATCGCCCGGCTGACACCGATCGACGCGACCCGATTCTGGGGGCTCGTGGGGGAGTCCGTGCTCGGTGCCGCGACGTACGTGCCGATCCTCGCCGGTGGGGGCGAGGCCGCCGCGCAGCGCCGAGGTCAGGGCATCCTGGACGCCTTCGTGGCCGCAGGGGTGCCGGTCCGCTCGAAGAGCCGAATCACGCGCCCGCACTGCGGGCGGCTGCGCTTGCTTAATTAGGGAAGCCTTGCCTATACTCAGAACAGACGTCGAACCGAAACGCCGGCGCCGAGAACCGAACTACCGGACCGCGCAGGAGTCCTGAGGGCTGCAGTGACTCCCAGGTCCATCCCACGGCGGGCCTCACGCTGAACAAAAGGGGAGGCCGCCCCTCCCTTTTCCCCATCCGGAAAGAACAACCCTGCACTCCACACACCGATTCCTCTCTCCTTTGTCGTTTTTTTTTTTTTAAAAAAAAAGTAATCGATCATAAGCCAAGTAGGATGAGACGAAAACGATATAAC